>CALMMH010000398.1 GCA_937868145.1 uncultured Phycisphaerales bacterium | reverse complement strand
ATCCAGGGTCTGACCACGGCCCAAATGCAGACCGCCTCGCCTTTCGTCGCGGCCGGTTGGGACTTCGAGACGGTCTGGACGATCTGCGAGAGACGAGATTACCCTCGGTTGTGGTGGGAAATGGCTTCATGCGAGGGGGGACTGTGATGCTGTAGGGTGATTGTTTTGAAGGTGGTGGACCAAGTCCGCGATATAATGGATGGGAACTGATTTCCGGAGATTGGGTATGACACGAACACGGATTCTGGCGATAGCGGTTATGATCGGTCTGGTGGTCGGCGCGGCGACGGCCGGCGAGCGGGACGACCTTTGGAAACAAGTCAACGACGCGATCGACAAGGGGTTGCCCAAGACCGCCGCCGAGGTCCTGGGACAGATCATCCCGGGGGCCATCGAGGACCAGGCGTACGCCGAGGCGACCAAAGCCATCTGCATGAAGATCGTCCAGGAGGGACGGGTCCAGGGCGGCAAAGTCGAGGAGATGATTCCCAAGCTCCAGACCGAGATCGCTGCCGCTCCTGAGGCGATGAAGCCCGTCATGGAGGCGGTCCTGGCTCATTGGTACTGGCGGTACTTCCAGGACAATCGCTGGCGGTTCCTGCAGCGGACCGCGGCCGGCGAAGCGTCGGGCGAAGACATCGCCACGTGGGACCTGGCTCGCATCTTGACCGAGATCGACAAGCACTTCACCACGGCTCTGACGGCTGAGGCGGAGCTCAAGGCCGTTGCGATCGGCGAGTGGGACGACCTGATTGAGAAGGGGACCGCGCCGGACACGTACCGGCCCGCGCTCTACGATTTCCTCGTCCACGAGGCTTTATCGTTCTACAACTGCGGCGAGCAGGCGGCCCTGCCGGAAGAGGTTTTCGAGGTCATGGCCGACGGCCCGATCTTCGGGACTGTGGAGGAGTTCCTCGCCTGGGAGCCGCAGACCTCGAACACGACGTCCGCCAAGTTCAAGGCCGTTCGGTTGTACCAGTCCCTGCTGGACTACCACCAGAATGACGCCGAGTCCACCGCGTTCATCCACGCCGATTTGCTCCGCCTGAAGTTCGGGAACAACATGGCCGTGGGGTCGGAGAAGGAGGATCGGTACGTCGCGGCCTTGGAGCGATTCGCGGACGAGTGGTCGGAGCACGAGATCGCGGCCCAGGCGATCTCCGCGTGGGCCAACGTGCTGTACTCGCAGGAGAAGTACGTGGAAGCCCGGGCCCTGGCCGATCGTGGCTGGAAGGCTTATCCTTCCAGTGTCGGCGGGGCCGAGTGCTACAATCTGATTCAGGCGATCGAGGCCCGATCCGCGACGATTTCGACGGAGCGGGTCTGGAACGATCCGCTGCCGGAGATCAGAGTTACGTACAGCAACGTGACGCGGGTCTACTTCCGGGCCGTTGCGTACGAGGACATCAGCCGGTTGTCCTGGTGGTACCTGTCGAACAAGGATCGCGACGCTCTGCTGGCCGAAGATCCGGCCCTGGAGTGGAGCGCCGAGTTGCCCGCCACGGAAGACTACAAGCAGCGGACGGAACTCCTGCCTGCGCCGCAGGGTCTGGCGAAGGGATTCTACCTTCTGATCGCCAGCCACGATCCGGCTTTCCGAGAAACGGACAACAAGGTCAGCGTGGCCCCCATCTGGGTGAGCGATCTGTCGCTGGTCGTGCGGGATCTCTACCGCGAGGCCGCCATCGAAGGATTCGTGCTCAGCGCCAACAGCGGATCGCCGATCTCCGGCGCGAAGGTTGCCCGCTGGGAATACGACTACACGGCCTCGATCTACAAGCCGGTCGAGGACACGCAGACCGATGAAAACGGCATGTTCCGCTTCAACGACTACGGTGCCAAGTGGTCGACCTTCCTGCTCGTTGCGGAGCACCAGGGCGACAAGCTGGCCAGCGCGAACACGTACTCCATGGGTGTCAGCTTCACCGACCCGATTCCGCATGAGCAGACGGTCTTCTTCACAGACCGCTCGCTTTATCGCCCGGGCCAGACGATTCAATACAAAGGCATCTGTACCCGCGTGGACCAGAAGGCGGACAACTATCAGGCCTTGTCGGGCCGGCAACTGATCGTGGTGTTCTACGACACCAACGGCCAGGAAATCAGCCGCCGGACTCACGCCTGCAACGAGTACGGCTCCTTCAGCGGAAGTTTCACCGCTCCCGAGGATCGGCTCACCGGGCAGATGTTCCTGTCCGTGCTCGACGGCCCCGGCGGCTCGACGAGCTTCAACGTGGAGGAGTACAAGCGGCCGACGTTCATTGTGCAGCTTGATGCGCCCGAGGAGGCCCCGCGTCTGAACGAGACGGTCGTCGTGCCGGGCGTCGCCACGGCGTACACCGGCGCATCGATCGGCGGCGCGCAGGTCGAGTGGCGTGTGGTTCGCCAAGTGCGATATCCGATCTGGAACTGGTGGCGACGAGGCGTGGCGACGAGCACATCGCAAGCCATCGCGCACGGCGACGCGGTCACCAATTCCGACGGCACGTTCAGCATCGAATTCACCGCCAAGCCGGACCTGTCCGTCGCACAAGAGGATGAGCCGATCTTCACGTTCGCGATCTACGCGGATGTCACGGACACCACGGGCGAAACGCGATCCGCCTCCGGCACGATCAGCGTCGGATACACTGCGCTGCAGGCTGCCGTCGAAGCGGCCGATTGGCAGACGCCGGGCAGCCCTGTGGACCTGACCATCACAACGCAGTCGCTCGACGGCGAGCCCGAGCCTGCCCAAGGCACGATCTCTGTGTACGCTTTGCAGCAGCCGGAGGAAGTGATTCGGCCGTCGCTTTCGACCAGCACAACGCCGGACGCTTCTAATCCGCAGACATGGGAATTGGGCGAATTGGTCAGCGAAAAGGCCTTCTCGACCGGTGCCGGCGGCTCGGCCACTGTCTCGGTCGCTCTGGAGGCCGGCGTCTATCGCGCGATGCTTGCGACGCAGGACCGATTCGGCAAGACCGTCACGGCTCAGAAAACGATCCTTGTGGTCGATCCGGAAGCGATGGACTTTGCCGTGCGGGTTGCCAATTACTTCGCGGCCCCGAAATGGTCCGTCGAACCCGGCGAGACGTTCGTCGCCCTCTGGGGCACCGGCTACGACGCCGGTCGGGCCTATGTGGAATTGGAATGCCGCGGCGAGGTCCTGCGGGCCTGGTGGACCGATTCGGCCGCGACGCAGGAACTCATCAGCCAGGAGGTCACGGAGTCCATGCGGGGCGGGTTCACTCTCCGCGCGACCTATGTCCGCGAGAACCGGGCCTACATCAACGAGCAGATTGTGGATGTGCCCTGGACGAACAAGGACTTGATCCTTTCCTGGGAACACTTCACGTCGCTGCTGGAGCCGGGACAGGAAGAAACCTGGACCGCGGTCATCATGGGGACCGACGCCCGCAAGGCGGTGGCCGAGATGGTGGCGGGCCTGTATGACGCGTCCCTCGATCAGTATCTCTCGCACGACTGGCTGCAGAAGTTCTCCGGCTTCCGCGCCGAGAGCAGCCGGATGAGTAGCCGGTTTGAGAACGCGACGGTCTGGTTCTCGACCCTTTTCTACGACTGGTATACACAGTCGCTGTCGGCGTCGCTGACTTACCGCCACTTCCCGGACAGCGTTACGCCCTCGTACTGGTCGTACAGCGGCGGAGTGACCCGACGAGACGGGAATGACAGCGAGGCGCCGAACGCCCCGGATGCGAGCGACGGCGAGAAAGGTTCGGATGATGGTTCGGACACGGGGACACAGTCCGATGTCGATCTGAGCACGGTCTCGGCCCGCACGAACCTCAACGAAACCGCGTTCTTCTTCCCGCACCTGGTGTCGGACTCCGACGGCGTCGTGCGGATGGAATTCACGATGCCCGAGGCGCTCACGCAGTGGAAGTTCCTC
>CALMMH010000397.1 GCA_937868145.1 uncultured Phycisphaerales bacterium | reverse complement strand
GTGAGTTTATCGCATTGCGGCCTCCGGCTTGAACGCGAACGAGGCGTTCGCTTGCGGGACCGGATATCGCACACGGGGCGTGCAACGCCCCTGCATGCTGGTGGCCTCAATGCGGAAAACTCCCGACGCGGAGCGTCGGAATCCGGCCGGGCAATCCCACGAATTGCCGCGTCGGCGTCTTACTCGTCGATATCCGCAAGACAAGGCATCAGTCCTTCGTTGTCGAAGCTGCGGCTGTCGCGAGCAGTTCGGCCCGTTTCTCCGGCGGCCACTCCTCGGGGAAGTTCAGCCGGGCGAACTCGCCGAACAGTTCGACCGCTTTGCGGTCGTAGGCCCGCGCCGCCTCTTCCTCTTGTGCGTAGTAGCCCAGGAAGATGGACTTGCCCGACAGGTGGATCATCGCCCGCCACTTGCCCTTTCTCTTCTCGAACCAGACGCCTTTGAAGCGGGAGCAGCCGCCGGTGGTCTTGGCCCGGTTCCGCTGGTTCTCTTGACGCGTGCAGACCCGCAGGTTGAACCGGCAGTTGTTCGCCTTGTTGCCGTCGATGTGGTCCACGACCATACCCTGGGGCGGCTTCATGATCTCGCGGTGCATGAAGACCATCTTGCCCCGCTCGTGCCGGGCGGCGTACCCACCTCCGAAGATCCGCCAGTTGTACTGGCTGAGCCATTCGTAATCCGCGGCGTCCACATAGGCGTAAAAGCCGTCGGCCAGGGGGATTGCCTTGACGTCCCCGCCGGGCTTGCCGTGGCGGATGCGGTAGTTCGGGCAGACCTTTCCCAGCAGCGTCAACTTCATCCGGGCCTCGGACCCCGGCTGGTTGGCGCACTTGGGCCGGTGCGGAAATCCGAGGGCGAAGCTCTGCATCACCTGGCTCAGATCCCAGCAGGCGTAGACGCAGTTGTGGCAGTTCGGTCGCGTGTCCATGAAGCCTCCCTTTCCGGTTGCATATCCTCGTCGCTCGCTTTTTCGATCGGTTGACCAGACGGGTGCCGTACAAGAAGTACGTTAGATAATAATCGACCGCATGTTAGGTGTCGACAGAATATTTAGTAATATTTCGTGTGAATGCCATAAGTCTTCGTCTGCCAAGGGATAATGACGTCGATGGGTGGGAAATTGGTGTGCGGCAGAACTGTCATCGCGAGCGAAAGGGGAAGAACCAGGCCCGCGAACGAGGGGCCCCCACGCCGAACCCTCGGGCATAGTTCCGAGTTCTGAAGACATCCTGCCTATCTCTCGTCATTCCCTGCCTATGATCCCATCTTGGACCCCGCTTGACGGGTCGCCTTGTTCGGCCGAAAACGTCCTCGATTCGCGCGGCAAGACCAGATAGACTGCGCAGTCTTTCTCGCGGAAGAACGTCCGCTGTCGGCGATTGCCTTGCTGCGTGATGTGATGGACGTGTCAGACCGCTACTTCCACCGAAGTTGCCTCAACTCCTCCTCCGTGCGGATGAACCTGACTGTGCCATCATTGAGCAGGACCAGGCCCCCTCGGGGGTCGTGGTTGTCAAACGAGAACAGTTCCGGCCCGCCGCTTTGATTCCAACCCGCCTTTGTCTCGAAGAGCAACACGGTGTCGGGCGCCGAATCCGCTCTGCAATTCGGATTCAAAGCGTAGTGGCATTTGTCCAGCCGGGTGTTTGGACATCCGAAGCTCCATTGGATGACGCTCTCGGGAACATGCGTGGCACGCATGTGGCGTTCTATCGCATCGCACCACTCAGTTGGCGAGGGGTAAGTGCTCGCCGCATCCATCGCGTCGCACATCCTCGCACGCAGCGCCTGCAAAGTCTGTGCGCAGTACATGCGATTCTCGAACGGGCGAACTTGAGGTCTGAGTTGCGTCAGGCACAACGGAAAACGAGGGTTGCGGAACAAATGGAGCGTACGGCCCCGCTTGATCTCCAACTGCGAACTCCAGATCACGAATGAGGTGCGGGGTTTGGAGCCAACGTAACAGGTGATGACGGCGTATTCCGCGGCTTGAATCGGCTTGCGCGATATGCCTTGGTACTCTGCGGACTCCACCTCGTCCGCGAGCACTCTGATGTCATTAGGATCCACAAGCATGATGGACGTCAGAGAACGAAGATACGATTCCTCCTCTTCGCTCAGGAGACTCCTCTTCATCGGATTGCCGAAAAGGGATTGCAGTATGGAAGGTCGATACTCAATCTCGATGCGTGTGCAGCCCCTGATCTCCGGCAGCCGCGAGGTTTGGCCTGAAAGCTCCATGTACAGACCCATTGAACCGGGAATCAACACGGCCAACACGAGAAGGATCATGGCTAGAATTCCTACAGACAGCCAAATCGTGGTTTTCCCTGACATAGTGTACATACCCTTTGCCGTATGGTCCTGGGGACATCACACTCATCTATCTCGTCATTCCCTCTATGATTCCGGCCTGCAACCCCGCTTGACGGATCGGCCTATTCGGCCGAGAACGTCCTCGATTCGCCCTGCGAGGCCAGATAGTATGCTTAGCTTTCCTCCCGGCAGAGAGTTTACTGTCGCCGGTCGTCTTACTGCGTGGCGTCATGAGCGACACCGGGGATCACGAGTCTCACCAGCCGCGCCATGACGGCAGTCTACGTTGCCAGCGACTTGGAGTCAAATCACATGCCCTTTGGGTAGGGTGTCCCGAATGGCACCCGAAGCGGACCTGACCCTCTTGCGGAGTTCACCGCTTTGGGTCTTCCGCATGGTATGGGAGCGAAACACTCTCCCTGAGGACGCGCGCAGCACCCCTACCGCTGGTGGCTTCAACGCGGCACACTCCCGGCGCGCAGCGGCGGATTCCGAATCAGTCCGTTCGTTCCTCGGTCCAACGGGACAAACCGGCCGTGTGCCGGAAGAGTCGGTCGCATCCCACAGGATTCGCCGTGACGCGGGCGTGGCCTGTAGTACGCCGACCGCCTTAAAACGATGGGTTGTTCTGACGAGGCATCGGTCCTGGGTGCCACGGTCAAATTCGTTTGACTGTGCTCTTTCGACCGATTCTGCCTATCCGAACGACACAGCCGAACAAGTTCGGCCGTGCCACCCCGCTCATCACATTGAGAGGGTCGCAGTAGTAGGGTGGGTTCTTAATCCGCGCGGTCATTGTCGGGAGAGGACTTGAGGAACGAGAGTCTGGGTGAAATGCAAGAGATGGGGTTTGGGCGGGCCGATCGATTCGTTCCGATCGGCCACCGGCGGAGGCTTGCGGCCCCGGCCGGAGTTACTCGCGGCCGTAGGCGAAAACGAGCGTCATGAGGACCGCGATATGAAGTATGACGAGCACCATGTTCATCCTAACACTCCTTTATTCAATGCCCTTCACCCCTATAAGGCACAGTCCGGACGTGTGGTAACAACATGCGAACTCAAAATAGTTGACCTTTCGCGGGGTGTCCGGCTCGGACGCCTCGGCGGAAAATCGCGTTCCATCGTGGGACAAGACAGGCTCGGACTTCGCTTGGGTGTGGATTCCTCCCGTTGAACCTTTACAGCGTCTGGCGATGGCGTCGACCAACGACTTGATGGTATTCATAGCCCCCGGAAGGCCCCCCCTTCTTTCCGGACCCCGGTCGTCCGATGGTCCGTTTGTGCTCAGTTGAATTCCTTCATCCGACTGAGTAAAATATACCGTAGAATTGGACGCGCGGGGCGTTGCCGAGAGATTTTTCCGGTAATTCTCTGAAGAAAGCCAGGAAGGGCTCAACTGCAATGGATAGAGGAGTCGGTCCGGCATGAGAACCATGGGTTTGAGCTGTTCGCTGGCGATGGTGGTCTGTCTGGCGGAACTGTGCAGTGGCGAGGTCCGGGTCGCCAGTCCCAACGGCGGCGAGTCGATCCCCGCCGGAAGTACGCAACTCATTATCTGGCAATGTGATACGAGCGTTTC
>CALMMH010000396.1 GCA_937868145.1 uncultured Phycisphaerales bacterium | reverse complement strand
GTGAGCTAGTAGTTGCCGTCGGCCGCCAGACAGATCGAGGGGTCGCGGACAAACTCATCGAACAACAGTCTCACGGCTTTGTCCATATCCTTCATCGAGTCCGACATCTTCAGCGCCGCCGGAGCCCCGCCGGCCGCCTGGCCCGCCCAGGCGCTCGTCCCCCACCCCATCGTCGCCAACGCGGCCCCGCAACCCGCCTTCAACGCATCCCGTCGATTCATCATCTTGATCCTCACAAGCTCACGCACAGAACAAAGCACGCAGCCGCCAACAGACGCCGGCCGTCGCCATCCATGATAGGCGACACGTCGCGCCGTCGTCCAGATGGAAGTGAAAAAGGGGTCAGGCTTTGGATATAGGCATTGGCGTTCACCTCCTGATCCACTCGATTCGCATCAACACCAATATCCAAAGCCTGACCCCTTCCTTTCGCTTGCCAAGTCTTTCGAGCGGCGGTATCATCGCCGCTTGATCGCAACATTCACCCCGCTTGGGGCGCGGCACGTGGGGATTCGGTGAAACTCGTCGGGTGGACAGGGACGCAAGCAAAGGATCTCATCATGCTATATTACGATTGGCAGTTTGCCGAACGCATCCAGTGCAGCATCGAGGACAAACGAGAATGCTTCGACCTGATTCTCAAGCTTCGCAAGTACGCCTCGATCATCCGCCAGCAGGGGTTCCTCGCCCTCGAGGACGAACTCAAGCACCTCCAGGACGAGTTCTTGGAGATCAGCATCCAGATGGGGATCGACCGCGTGCCCCCGCAGCTCTTCCGCGAAATCCAGGAACGCCGCATCCTCGTGGACAACTGCACCGGCAAAGAACTGCTCCGCCGGGTCATCATCACCGAAGCCATGGCCTCCATCCTCAGCGAGGACACCTCCCTGGTCTTCCACTACAAACTCCTGTCCTACCTGGGCGAGCACGGGTATAAATGGGCCAAGGAACAAAAAGTGGACATGCTCGGCAAACACGCGTGATCCTCGCGTCCCGGAATGCTCCCCCCGCCCGACAGCCGTTCGTGACATGCGTGCGATCCCGAGCCGCCCCCGAAGGGCTCACGCCTTCCAATGGAACAGGCTCAGCCCGGACCGCCGTAGGGGCGACGCACGCGTCGCCCCCTCCCCACCAGCGAAAAGGACGAAAGCCAAAAAGCCGAAGAACAGGAAAGAAGGCAAAAAACGTCGAAGCAACAGGAGATCTCACACAGTGACGCTGGGAAGAGAAGGCGCAAACGGAAGAAGAGAGAAGATCGCGGTGGGGACCGGCATTCCGCATTCCCGCCTTCCTTCATTTCTCCCCTCCTTCGTTCCCCCCTCTGCGTCACTGCGTCTCTGCGTGAATCCATCCTGGGTTGCGGCCGAAGGCCGCGCTGGGTCCTCGGTTTTCTCTGGGGCAAAATCAAGAAGGAAGCTCTTGGGCCACAGAGCCCACAGAGAAACGACAGGAAAGCCTCCGGACTGCTTAAAGCGTAAACGAAGGGCTCCGATGTCCCCGACGAAGTCGGGATGGGGCCCGGTCCCGTTGGGACCGCGGTCCAGATCCGGATGGATGACTGCACGAAAGAGCCGCCGGAATCGCGGCCGGCGGACTCGAACCGCTGCTCCAACGAACTTCGCAGGAGCGAAAGGGAACCCTGTGCCTGGGACGTTTCGAGAGATGAATGTCACGCTGCAAAACAGCAGACAACCGAAGGCCAAAATATCGCCGGATTCAGAGGCGAGAAGAATTTCGCCTCGGGGAGAGTATTTGTGTACTTGACAGGAACCCTCTATGGATGACCCCGCTCTTTCCCCGCCAATCACAGTCCCTCAAAAAGAGGTCCATATCTCTCGCCATCAAGCCCTGATGTCAGAGCCATGCGCGCCTTATCAAGAATGTTCCGTTCCAGTGGGCACGATAGATCGGCAGCACTGACAATGCTTCGAAAACGGCTCTTGTGCATCTCATCAAAATCCTTGTGTGCGGTGAGAACAGTATAGATCTCAAACAAGGCTGCGATGTATGCAGCCGATAGGTGTACCGCCTGCTCATAGTAGTTCATGTAGTTGGGCGTCCCTATGTATTCCATATACATCGGCCCTTCGGTTTGGTGCCTTGTGTACTCCTTGGCGGCGTCCCTATAAGGGCCAAGCACTTGGCATATCCTGAGAACGAACAGCAAATTGTCGACCGATTTCTCGATGTCATCTTCGGTTGGGAACGGCCCGTACGTCTCAGCGAACCCTCTCTGCAGAAAGTACCGGAACCAATCATAGGTGTTCTTTCCCATCATATTCGCTCTGCAATCGGCCCAGTCCTCGAAATCCTGTTTGAAGAAACTGTACTGAGACGGAGCCTTTCCCGTGACTGCATCGCGTTTGTCTCGGTAGACCTCTTCATAGAGAAAATAGTCCTGATACACCTCGCACTGGCGGTGTTTCTTGCGATTCTCCCCGCTGCGATAGTAAGGTTTGGCGATGCTGTTGACCACGGGATGAATGATCTGATCGGCGGCAATGTGACTGAGGTGCCCTGCGATATAGGCGATCTTGCATCGATCATCAGCGTCGAGGGATACTCGGTCATTGGTGCGGACAACATCTTGGAACAGGATCTGGGTAAGACGCAGGGGGAACTCATTGGGCGTCTGCGAGTGTAGATGATAAGACCAAGGCGTGACACCGGCAGCATCGACGAAACGTTCGAGCAGGATTTCCTTGGTTGATTGGACCACACTTCCATAGTAGTACAGGTCTGGTCCGACACTGCCTATGTTCATATACTGCCGGCAGTATTCACCGTCTTCTGTCTCACCATTTAGCATCCTCGCGAACTCGACAAGTTCATCGAATCCCTTTGCCTTTAGAAGAGCTAACGCCTTGTGTGCGATCACCATATGTGCAATGTTTGAGGGCATCGTTCTACTCCTTTCCTCAGTCCATGTGAATAGTGAAGGCAGTCGCCGCTTGTGTCGTTCTCCCATCCGGGTGTTCTCGCCGCTCTCCAACTCCCACGTCCATCACACACATTTCGCCTCTCCACATTCAGACAACCGGTCTCGGGCTCCAACTCGTTTGTCGTTCGTCCTCGGTGTCGCGCTGGGGATAGTGTAGGGGAACGGCGGGCGAAGTGGCAAGGGGAAAGTGCGGCGGGAGAAGCGGCCAGGGGCCGCGTCGCTCGTAGCTCGTCCCTCGTCGCTTGCCGGAGGAGGGTTCTCGCAAAGACGCAAAGATCGCCAAGGGGGTATCGCTCTTTGAATTCTTGGCGCACTTGGCGGCTTGGCGAGAGGCAATCTGGTTCAATCAGCGTCCATCGGCGTTCATCTGCGGTTCCTTCAGGCAGTGAGCCGTGGCTCGCGGCCCGTGACTTGTGACTCGCCGAGAGCGACGCATGCGTCGCCCCTACGAATGGCCTCGTCTGGTGGTCGGTTCTCGGTCTTCGGTCTTGTCTCCTCCAACTCCCCCCTGTCCCCTGCATCTCGGATGTGAATTCCGGTTCTTCTTTCGCTCGGCCGGGTGTATACTGGCGTTGGGAATTTATGCACTGGACTGGAGCAGTCGAATGGCACGTAACCGCCGGGCATTCACGTTGATCGAGCTTCTCGTGGTGATTGCGATCATCGCCGTTCTGATGGGCATCCTGCTGCCGGCCCTGGGCCGGGCCCGCAAGCAGGCCCGGGATGTGTCCTGTCTGAGCAACCTCAAGCAGCTTGGCATCGCCCTGCAGATGTACGCCCAGGAGTGCGACGACTTCATCCCCAGGGCCCTGGACAACCAGAACGCCAAATGGGTCCTCGTGTTCATACCGTTTCTGGGCGAGAAGAACCGCAAGATCGAAGACTATCGCAAGGTCGAGGTGTATCAATGCCCCTCGTTTCCCCCCACGGGCGCGGGAATCAACGGGTACGCCAACCGCGAGCAGACGGTGGACTATGTCGTCAACGCCTGGGACATGGACAAGCCCGGCCTGACGAGCGGCAACAAGGGACAACAGAAGGACAACCCGACCCAGCTCCACTCGGTCCTCCGCCCGTCCGAGCGGATCTACCTGGCCGACAATGAAGCGGGAGACTGGCGACCCGTCGTGCGGGATCGCTACGATCTGAATCTCGTCTCGAACCTGAATCTGCTGGACGTCTGGTCGACGACGCAACTGCCCGCGTCGGACCAGACGGCCAAAGGGAACAATCTGCACCGGCGGGTCGCCCAGGACCGCCACCGCAATCGAGGGTGCAACAATCTCTTCTTCGACGGCCATTCCGCATGGCTGTCCGCCCAGGAGAATACGTCCCGCTACTGGTGCGGAGTCGAGTGACCGGGCTCGCTTGCGCGGGCGGGCGGCGAGACGCCGCGTCGCTCATAGCTCGTCGCTCGGGTTCGTTCCGCGTGAATCTGTGAAATCCGTGTCTCGGAGAAACTGCGTTCATCCGCATTCACCGGCGGCTGCCTTTCGCCCTGCGTGTTGCCGGACGCGTCAGAACCTCAGGCGATGTCGCTATAGGACTGCCACTGGACCTTGCCCACTTTCTTCAGGGCGTAGGCGATCTCCCGAAGATAGTCGCCGTACACGATCTGGGTATGGAAGCCTTCCATCTCCGCAACCAGGCGGCGCCAGTCGCCGTCGATCGCGATCTCCATCTGGGACCGGCAAGCGGGGTACGCTGGCGACTCGATGATGGTTCCGCGGAAGCCCTGCCACTTCGTGCATCGCAGATTCGGGATCACGACGGTGACGGTCTGTCCCTTCGTGTACTCGACCCGGCAGGCGGCGCCGTAGTCCGATTCGTAATGGGTCATGATCGTGGCAGGCTCGTAGTCCACCCCGTTCATCTTCCGCGGGGCCGCACAGTGCGCGACGGTGAAGACGCCGTCGTGCGGGAAATGGGAGTTGCAGACGAACGTCGGCCTGCCTGCGATCCACCGCATGAGAACGCCGGGCAGGGTGTGCGACAAGTCCGTGTGGCAATAGGCCGTATACCCCGCGTCGTTGGCCAGGCTCAGCACCAGGCACGGCGGCGTGTCCAGCATTTCGATCACGGGCCGGCCCATGCACCGGCCGAAGCCGAGATTCGAGGCGCCCGTTTGGGCCATCAACTGCTCGCAGACGGCCCAGGCTAAGCACGAATTGACGACGAACTTCCGCTCGGTTTGCAGCGTGACGTTCGGCGTCGAGAGCAGCTCATCCGCCCGCCGCTCAGCCTCCTGCACCATCTTCGGATCGCTACGGGCCTTCGCCAGATGCT
>CALMMH010000395.1 GCA_937868145.1 uncultured Phycisphaerales bacterium | reverse complement strand
GCGAACCGATCGAGCATATCGCGATAGGTGCGCGCCGTGGGCTCGAACAAGCCCGCCCGGGTGGCGGCTCCATCGTCCGGCACGCCGATTCCGACGTCGCCGGGATCGAGGCAGAGGGCCATGTGCGCCTGATCGACGGCTTTGAACACCTCGATCAGGAGAGCCATTTCGCCGCCGGTGAAGGACGCGAAGCCATCCACCCAAAGCCGAGCCCCTTTGATGATCGGCGACTTGCCGACGGCCCGACACGCCGCGTTGATCTGCGCATTCGGATCGACATACTTGTCCTGGAGCGCTTCGGCGTATCGGCGGAAGATCAGACCGATGTCCGCGAACTTCAGGGCCGAGAGCCGATTCGAATTCGCAGGCCTGGCGTCAAACAGGCTTCTCTGCGTCTTCCCTCCCCCCTGGAGATATTTGACCAACGCCTCGACTTCCTCCTCGCTCTTGGCGTACTGGTGCAACTCCGTGATCGTGGAGGCCATTTCCCTGGCGAATCCCGGCAGCAGCGCGGAGGGCCCGAAAATTTGCAGCTTGTCCAGGTTGTCGCGGAGGATCTTGTGGACGATCATCTGCCGGCCGATTCGGGAGATCGAAGGCCGGGCCGTGTTCTTGCCCAAGAGGAGAAACTGGAGGCGGTCGAAGGAGAGGATGTGCAGACGGCTATAGCCCTTGATTCGCGGATCGGAGAGAATCGCCCGCTCCGCCTGATACGTGGCCTGCTCGGGCACCAGGAACAACAGCGGCTGGTCCGACGGCTCCAGGAGCGCATCAACAATCGAACGAACGCAATAGCTCGTCTTGCCGGTCCCGCTGCGTCCCAGTACGAACTGCACCGCCATCAGTAGCCTTCCATGCACCCAGCCAGGGCGTCTCCGGCGAAGAAACCGGCGTTACGAGTGCCCCCAGCACGTGGGAGCACTATACCAAAGATCGCGACGCTCTTCAACTGAATCACATTCCGCATGGTCCGTCAGACCAGAACAAGAAGGTGGATGACGGACTGATGCGTATACCGCATTTCGGGGTGCCAGCGGGAATATTACCGGGCATCCACGCGTGAGATATGCTATGTGTGCCGGCTCGGGGGATAGGGCAGGGACCCCACTTGCGGTGAATCGCAAGTGGGAACCCGCAACGCTGGCGAGCGACCCGAGCACCGAAGCCGGTGGGTATACGGCGGGGACAGACCCGGCAGCGTGGCGGGCCTTCCCGCTCTCTCCGCTGGAACCCTCCAAAGCGATAAACGCCCCCCCCGGCCAGGCAAGGGTCGTGACTGCCAAGTACTACGGGTGAACACCATCATATCCCATGTGCAGGTGGGTTTGCGCATTCCTGGAAAGTACATCGCAGTGGTGGCAGTGCTGCACGCACACTGCGATAGAGAAATTACGCGATGCCGATGAGGTACAGGCTGGGCGGCGGATCGCGGAGCGTGATCGTTTCAACCTCCGTGAGGCGTCTGGCGTACAGGTGATCGGGATCGCCGATCGTCGCCAGGACGGTCTCGTTCGCGGCCTCCTCGCGGAGCCGCCGGATCGCGGCGTTCACAACGAGGATCAGCGGGTTGTAGAAGTACAGCGCCTGCAGGACGTTCTGCGCAAGGTTCACCCACAGGTCGTGCCGCTTGATGTGAGCCAGTTGATGGAATAGGACATCGCGGAGGTGTCGCGACCCCAGGGTCGGCGCCAGGTTGCGCGGCACGATGATGACGGGCCGCAACAGGCCGCAGACCGCCGGACGAGAGCCCGCGGGACCGACCTTCAGCGTGACCGTGCCGTGGATACCCATGCGTTTGCGACAGTAGATGAGAATGTCGTTCATCAGGTTGTTGGCCGCGGGAACGGACTCCAGACGCCGGCACGCGCCGACCGCCCGTCGGATCATCACGCCGCCGACGACAACGACTCCGACAAACCACAAGACGAAGACGGTCCCCTGCCAGGAAACAGGACCCCAGACACGATTCGTCGTGTCCGAGGAGGAAGTACGTGGCCGCTCCCCTGCCCCGCCCGTGGTGGTCTGGGTGGCCTCCGAAGGCGAAGGCCCGGACTGTTCGGTGGTGGGCTGGGACAGGGGAGCGTGTGTGTGGCGCGACGGCGTGAGAGACGTCGGGTCGGGATCCTCGACGCGAGAAGGCGCATCGAGGCTCCCCTCTGCGTAGGCAGATTGCGGCCCCCAGAGGCGAAGGATCGCCATCAAAGAGCCGCCGCCGGTCGGCCAATGGGTAGAAGGAGGATTGAATGAGAGCAACGGAATCAGGACAAGATACGCCAGAATGCACGTAACCAGCCAGTAGCGCAGGCCGGCCCGCACGCGACCTCGCAGAACGGACTCGATCAGCAGCACGAGGCCGATCAGGACCGTCGAGGTCAGCAACATGGGCGTCATCCATCCCACGAAGGCTTTGCCCATCATATTCACTTGTGTCAGTATGGTTTCCATAGTTCACGCTCTTCACAGTTAAAGACGCCCAGAATCCGGAAGTATTACATCGCCACGCAAAAATATTTGCCGAGCCGACACTCGGCGAGGAGCCTTTCCACGTGGGAGCCTGTGTTGTCCCTTGCGTTTGGGGGCGGATTGTGATAGATGGGAATGCAGACCGCCAGGAGAACTCGCCTGCCGTAAGTTGTGGTCAGACAAGGAGAATCGACAAAGTGCTTGGCACAATTCTAATGGGTCCCGGTGAGGTTCTGGTGCTCGTGATCATCACGGGAGTGATCGTCGTTATCGCCATGTGCAGGGCGAGAATGAAAAAGTGACGCCTGTCGGAAGGGGCATCGCCGTTACGCCCATTCCTCTTTCTCTGTTTGTCTGCGGCGTTTGATCTCGCCTCGGTGTTTCTTCTCCCGGAGTCGCTGTTCCTTTGCCGCCCTCGGCGTTTTCGTCTTTCTGCGAATCGGCTCGGGCTTGAGAGCCGCCCCCAGCAGTTCCTGTAATCGCTCCACTGCCGCCTGTCGATTGGCCTCCTGACTGCGGTGTTTCTGCGAAACGACGTGAAGAAGACCGTTCTTGTCGATCCGTGTGGAAAGTTTGCGGAGGATCCGCTGCTTCTGCTCGCCGGACAGACTGGGCGAGTCGGCCACGTCGAACAGCGCCAGAACGCGGGTGTTCAGCTTGTTGACGTTCTGCCCGCCGGGGCCGCCGCTGCGGGAAGTCTTGAACGTGAGTTCCTCGTCGTGAAGGAAGGTGTTCGCCGCGATCTCGATCATCTGCAATCCCCTGCCGTGAATAAACCCGTGTCCGACCGGGGGTGCATCATATCCAACGAGATCCGAGACCGCAAGACGCCGCGAATCAGAGCTCCCGTTCCGAATGATAGGCAAAATCCACGATCTCCGGCTCGGCCAGCGCGAGGTAGTCTTCCATCTTCATGTGGATAGCCCTGTCGTGAGTGCCCGCCTGGAAGAGGATGTGATCGTCGTCTTCGAGAGTCCTGTCCATGAGCGTCCGAATGCCATAGAGACCGCCAAACGGCGGCTCGGCCCCTTCCTCGCAATCGGGAAACAGGCTCTGGGCCTCCTCCTCGTCGGCCAACGAGACGTCCTGGCTGCCCAGGTAGTCTCGCAGCTTGTCATAGACCACTTTGTGCGGCGCGGCGAGCACGCACATGATGTAGTTGCCCTGGGATTTGATGATCACGGGCTTGGCCACATACCGGCCGTGCTCATGCTCCTCGGCGGCCATCACTTGGGCCGAGTACGCCGGCTTGTGCTCGCTGACCGAGTAGTCGGTGTTCGACTGGTCCAGGTAATCGAAGATCTTCATGGCTGTCCCCTTCAGGCAGTTTTCATTCTTACATTCATCGCCAGATTCATTATAGGACCGCATCGCGGATGCAGTTAGGTCCGGCGAGTAGGGATATTCCTTAACTCCCCTCGTCGTATGGCTGATTTCACGCATGTCATGTCTTCTGCGTCAACCGAGCGTCGCAGGGCTGGGATTCTCGCGGTTTCTCCAAAAAAATCTTCTGCCGCGAGTTGGATGTTATCGGGGTTAAATCAGGCAAGCCAATGAAACCAGCCAAGCCCGGCCGTGTCGTCGTTCGGTAAGCACAGGCAGACTGGGAACCGCCGGCAGAGCCTCTGATCCAAGGGCCTTCTCTCCCGATGGTGATGCGAACCTCGTGGACCGGGAAGGCCTCGCAGAAACCCTCAAGGGCGGCAAAAGACTTTGCCGAAGGGTACATCAGGGTCAACGAAGAAGACACGTGGGCAAACGAAAAAGACACGTACCGAAACAGATAGAGCGATCTTTTGAATGTGGAGGTGCCGAAAGCCAAAATTGAGAAGACAACACTAAACGCTCGCCCCTGATCGAGCAGCAAGCGGGTATTTTAAACAACCCATCACACTGGCTTACGGAAATGTCCTCGCTTCAGCTCTCCAGGGGCTCTTTTTTTGCGCACGTTGAGCCCGTCCCTCCCCCGCCCCAGATTCTCGCTTCGCGCCGCCGGTCCCCAAGGAACGATTCCGACGTCGGCTCCATCGGCTCGAACAACAGCTTCGTCTCGGGCCGGGATGAGCTTACTCTCGTAGCGACAGCGGTCGCAGTGGATGCAGTCCAAGTGGTCTCGGCCGCCCAGACCGAACTCGCAACGTCCGAACTTCTTGGCCGGAAGAAAACGTCCGAGCCAGCCGGCGAGATTGAATAGCGACAGGAACGCGCCCGTCGGGCATAAGTATCGGCACCAGACCCGGGTGACGAACGGCGCGGCCAGCAGAACCACGATGGCGGCGATCAAACCGGGCGACCTCAAGAGACTCTCGGACCAGAACTGCCGGTTGAAGACCAGGGTCAGTGGGTCCATTTCAAGAAACCGTTTGCTCCCCGTCCAAAAGAAGACAACAACGAGAGAGAACAGCACGCCATACTTGACGAAGCGGGCCGTCGTGATCGTCGAGAGCGACGGTTTGACCTTGAACCGTTTGGGAAGAACGAAGCCGAGCAACTCCTGAACGGCCCCAAACGGACACAGGTATCCGCAATAAATGTTCCCCACCAGGAGAATGACCAAGGGGGTGCCCAGCAGCAGGCAGGCGTTCGCGATCGGACTGCCCAAGAGCCCCTGCCCGCTCAGCAGCCGCACCACGTGATCGGTCGAATACTGGCGATTCAGCCAGACGCCGCTAACCGCCGCGGTGAAGACCAGCATCGCCACGCGGCTCCACAGCCGGCCGTGACGAATCACAACCAGGGCCAGTACAATGCCCGCCGCCCAG
>CALMMH010000394.1 GCA_937868145.1 uncultured Phycisphaerales bacterium | reverse complement strand
CAATCACACATCAGAAATCAAACTCGCTTTTTCTGAAACGCCACCGTGTGAATCGATCGGCTCTCCTTGAGATACTTCCGCTCGTAGTTGGTCCCGGTGAGTTCGCCCTCGCGGGCGCCCGCCGGCCGCTCGAACTCGATCGGCTCGAGCCTGTCCAGGCACGCGGCGGTCACCTCCTGGATCTGCAGAAAGTAATCCTCATGGTCTGTGGCGATGCGGATCTGGCCGCCCGGCTTGAGACGCTCGATGAGCATTGCGAGATTGGAAGCCTGCAGGAACCGCCGCTTGTGGTGCCGCTTCTTGGGCCAGGGGTCGGGGAAGTAGATGTGAAAGCAGTCCACCGACTCGGAGGCCACGAAGTCCCGGAGGAAGATCGGGGCGTCGGTCCGCAGCATCCGGACGTTGGGCAGGCCCCAGCGTCCGATTCGATCCACGACATATCGATAATATTTGCTGGCCCACTCGATCCCGAGGAAGTTCGCGTCCGGTTGGGCCTGGGCCTGGGTCACAAGGAACGCGCCTTTGCCCGAGCCGATCTCGATATGCACCGGTGCGCAACGTCCGAAAACCTGGGCGAAGTCAGTCGGACCCTGCAAGTCTTCCGGACGCAGTACGACATTCGCATAGTTGTTCAGTTCTTTTCTCATGCTCTCCAAACCATCCTGGATTGTCAATTTCCGGCCTGTCATTGTTGATTTGGTGAATCAGCAATCGACAGGTGTTCATCATACATCATCTATCAACATTTTTCCAAAAGACCGTTACTAAAGTACGGCTGTGCGGCACACGATTAGTGAGGATGGGAAGGGCTCCGAATCGTGAGGAGTGTGGGTCGGGGCCCCGAACAATTCTCGTGGGATGGGCGTATTCCACACTGAGTGGGATCGCTAAGCCCGGAAAGGATTTCGGTAGGATGATGCTGCAAATGGTCAGGGCGAAGCGAAGACAGGTGCTGATCGACATCAACACGCAGAGAGATTTCTTCCTGGCGGACGGGATCGTTTGCATCCGCAACCACCGGCGGGTCCTGTCGCACGTCCGACGGCTCATGGCGTGGGCCAGGACGCGGGACATCCCCGTCGTGTCCACCTGCGAGGTCTATGCCACTCATAACGGCCACAACGGCGACCCTCGATACTGCATCGATGGCACCGGCGGCCAGTTGAAAATCCCCTACACGATTCTGAACAATCGGATTTGCTTTGCGGCCGACGGAAGCACCGATCTGCCGCGGGACATGCTCCGACGTTACCAGCAAGTCATTTTCCACAAACGATGCGTCGATCCGTTTGACGAACCCCGCATCGACCGCGTGCTCAGCGAGATCGGAGCGACCGAATTCATCCTGATCGGGGCGACGGCCGAAGGGGCGGTCAAAGCGACGGCCTTGGGCTTGCTTCAAAGGGACAAGAAGGTCAGCGTCGTGATCGACGCCGTCGGGTACCACGACAATCGCGAGGCCAAGATGGCCTTCCGCAAGATGGAAGCCAAAGGCGCCAAGCTGATCGAGACTCGCAGGCTCGCCGGGATCTCCCATCTTCGCCTGGTCGGCGCATGCCAATGCGAAAGCTGCCAGCGGTTGTTGCTGAAGGTGACCGTCGGCGCTCCCGACGAGGACTGAGAACGTCCTATTCTCCGCGGCGTCTGACGGGAATCCCTGCGCTCAGCGGTTGTTGCCGTCCCTGTCCGGTCTCCTGTTTCTTGCGCTCCCAGCGAGCGACACCCTCTCATTGGCAGAGTCCAGTCCTTTCTTCCGTTCTGTCGTTCCCACCCATCGCGACCACGTCGAGATTGACACGATCCGAATCCCGGAATATAGTGCGAGACGAATGGATTGTTGAGCCGGTCGGTCATTGGAAGGATACAAAATGCTGCAGTCCTCTCTGTCTCGCTCTCCGCGAGGAACCCTGGATTTCACTCTGTTTTGCCTCACACCAGGGAGGCTTGTGCTTGTTCTGCTGCTTGGAATCTGCGCCGGCTTGACGGCATCGCAAGAGGGCGACGCGACGCTTCCGTCGTTCACCGTCGACGCCAACTATCCCGGCGGCAACATTGTCGTCGAGCGGATCGAGGGCGACGCCGTGCAGCTTCGTCCCGATCTGCGGGATACGGAGGGCTGGTGGTTCTACTGGGGTTTTCGTGTCCGAGAGGCCCAGAACCGCTCGCTGACCTTCACGTTCAACGGCAGGAACCCGATCGGCGTCCGCGGGCCGGCCGTGAGCGTCGATGAAGGGAAGAACTGGTCCTGGCTCGGGACCGAGGCTGCGAAGGAGGGAACCTTCCGATACGACTTTGCCGCCGACGCTCGGGAGGTGCGGTTCTGTTTTGCGATTCCCTATCTGGAGCAAAACCTCCAGGAATTCCTCGCGGTCTACAAGGACAGTCCCGGTCTTTCGGTGCAGGAGCTCTGCAAGACCTCACACGGCCGAAACGTGGAGCGTCTTCACGTCGGCCGGCTGGACGGCCGGGCGCCGCATCGGGTATTGCTGACGGCCCGGCATCATGCGTGCGAGACGATGGGCAACTGCGTGATGGAAGGGATTCTGGCAACAGTCCTGGCCGATGACGACGACGGCCACTGGTTCCGGCGAAACGTCGAGATTCTGGCG
>CALMMH010000393.1 GCA_937868145.1 uncultured Phycisphaerales bacterium | reverse complement strand
CTGCGGCAGCGCGGAGATTACCGCGAACAGGTGGAGCCGGCTCAGGACCAGGCGATACAAGTCCTGGATCAGGCGGAGCGATTCGTCAGCGCAGTGACGCATCACCTCGCGGACGCCGGCAACATGTGAAACCCTCGAATTCGGTCCCTTGGCTTACTTGCGATCGAAGGGAGAATCAGTAAGGTGTCCCGAATGGCGGTCCGTTAAGCAGCATGATGTCTGGCTTTCCATTGGGCACGCGTGATGTGGAGCGATGGATAGTCTTTGTGATCTCGACGAATGGCCCGCGGCTCCAATCGGCCTGGACGGTCCGCAGTCACATGAGCGGCGATCTCCAGCAACAGGGTCTGGTAGATTCCCGGAACGGCCGCCAGGGGAGCATGGCCCAACGCAGGGCTGAAACTCAGAATGGCCCGAATCGCATGCATGAAGCTAATCCGCAAAGGGTCCTGGATCCCTGCGGTCGTCGCCGCTTCCAACATGAGGATACGGACCACGTTCAAGGCGATCATGCGGGCGATGAGTTCCTTGCGGATCGCGTCGGGACTCTGACTTCGCAGCACGTTGGCCGACAAGGTGATCTTGAGTTCTCGAAACAGCGTCTCGACCCGCCATCGCCACGCGTACAGTGCGATAATCTGATCGGCCGGATAGCGTTTCGGATCCAGAAGCGATGTGACGAACCAGACGCTTTGGCGTCGGCCTCGCATCCGTAGCGTCGCCCGCAGGAATCGCACGTCGATGTGCGTGGGCAAGGAAGGGTCCTTGCGGCGATGGAGCTTGTCGAGATTCAGCCGGCCGATGAAGTCTTCGGAACTGTACCGGACGATGCGTTTGACTCTGGCCATCTTGAGGCGGTGATGGGCTCGGGTGAGGAATTCCACACCGTGATTCTGATAGCAGACGTAGTAGGGAGCCCCGGCGAAATGCCGGTCGCCGATCAGCAAATCGCCCTTGCCCAGCGATCCCAGGATCGACGAGAGCAGACTCCATTCTCCCTGACGATACCCGCCGATCGCATAATCCAGGATCGTCATCGTGCGCGCCAGGCACACCGTCACCAGACGGGCCAGCGGGTAGCGTCCCCGGCCGTGATGGCCCTTGTTGACTCCGAAGGCCCGGACCAATTCCGGCGTACGCATCATCGACACGCACGTCCCATCGACCAAAGCCACCCGATGGCCCTTCCACGTGTCGTACTTGGCGGACCGCTGCTGTGCCTGCCGGGACACCGCTTCAGACAGGCCTCTCCAGAGTGTCAGGGGCAATCGGGTGCGGGCGTCCGCGACCCGGCGACGGGAAGGGCTCTTGCCCTGGAACTGGGGAAACCAACTGACGAACGTATCCCAGAGCACCTGCCAGCAGGCGTTGAACGACTCCTCGGGCCAAAGGGCCGAGAGGATCATGTGTAGCACGGCGACCACGGGAGTGAGCTTGCGTTTGCGGAAGTGGTATCCGACCTCTCGACAGGTCCGCTCCACGAGTTCATCGGACACGATGTTTCGGATGGAATGGAGGACAGCGTTCTGAAGGGCGTCCGAAATCTTTACAGCCGCAGGACCGGGTTTGCCGATGCTACTGTTACGCATACGTGGGTCTCCTTTCCGATAGGGGTAATCGCCAATGAACCTATCGGCCATGGGAGACCTTTTTCTTTGATTTCCTTAACGGACCGCCATTCCAAGGCGTCCCCGGAATTCTCGAATTCCAGACACCGTTTCGTTCGGATTTGGCAGGAGACTCCCTGCGAGATTGTGCTATAATGTGCTGTAATGGGATCGTGGCCCTGTGGAAGATTGAGCCGGAGGATTTGTCGGAAGGATCATCTTTCCTAGAGGAGGAACAGCAATGGTGAGACACGCAAGAACCTGCTCATTCCTATCGCTGTGCGCATCGGTTGTCTGTCTGCTTGCCGTTGCAGATCCGTCTTCTGCCAAATATGGCGGCGCGGGCACTTCGGCACGTCCTTACCGAATCGCGACTGCTGAAGACCTCAACGACATCGGCAACCACGAAGAGGACTTCGACAAGTACTTCGTCCTCGTGAACGACATAGACCTGTCCGGATTCACGGGTAGCCAGTTCAATGTCATCGGAACAGGCGCCCCGCCCAGGTTCCAGGACCCCAACACGAGGGGATTCAGCGGCGTCTTTGACGGCAAAGGCCACCGGATCCGGAACTTCACGCATATCGCCACCAACGCACGGAGTGTAGGCCTGTTTCGATACATCTTGCCTGGCGGCCGGGTGGAGAACCTGGGCATGGAAAACGTCAACATCGACGCCAGCGGAGACTCCTCGGAGGAAGGGGTCGGTGCCCTGGTGGGAATCAATCTCGGCACAGTCTGTGCCTGCTATTCGACCGGCACCCTAAGGGGAGGCAGAATGGTCGGTGGGCTGGTGGGATACAATCCCGGCGTGATTACCAATTGTTATTCAGCGGCGAGTATCTCTGGTTGTTGGGAATACGGCGGCGGGTTGGTGGGACTGGGCGGAGACATCATCAACTGCTATTCCATCGGCAGGGTCGCGGACGTCGGGCCTCGTCGTGGCGGGCTATCCGGCGGCCACTCTACCGTAGCAAACTCCTACTGGGATCTGGAGACCTCCGGCCAATCCGAAAGTGGAGGTGGAAAGGGTAGACCGAGCGATGAGATGAAGATGACAAGCACGTATCTGGGCTGGGGAGGTTGTGGCAACGAGGGAGTCTGGATGATCGATGATGGGAAGGACTACCCACGACTTGCATGGGAGGGCAGGGCCGGACTGCCCATCGCCAAGCAACAGCTCTCCGATCTGGTCACGGGCAGCGGCACAGAAAGCGATCCCTATTTGATATCAACCGCGGAACAACTGAATTCGATTGGCTTGTTCCCGTGTGAATGGGGTAGGCATTTTCGACTCGTGAACGATATCGATCTCTCAACGTACCAAGGAACACAGGTCAATCCTGT
>CALMMH010000392.1 GCA_937868145.1 uncultured Phycisphaerales bacterium | reverse complement strand
GGCGTCTTGGGCTCCGACGGTTTCGGTTCCTCCGGCTTGGCCGTCTGCTCGGGCCCGCCGGCCGCGGGCGTGGCAGGTTTTGCGCCAGGCTGATTGGCGTCTCCGCCGGCCGGCTTGTTCGGGTCCGCGACGGCAGCCGTTTGCGCCGCATTCGGCTCGCTCGTCGCAGGCGTCTTGGCCGTGTTGGGCTCGTTCGGGCCGGGCGTCTTGCCGGGTTGAGCGACCGCTTTTCCTTCCAGACCGGGCAGACTCGACGTCGGCGATTGGAATCCGACCTGCCAGATGATTACGCCGGCAGCCACAAGGACCAGCATCCACAAGATGATTCGTGACCGTTCCAAGTTCTCACCTCACT
Organism: uncultured Phycisphaerales bacterium; assembly: GCA_937868145.1. Lineage (GTDB taxonomy): Bacteria > Planctomycetota > Phycisphaerae > Sedimentisphaerales > Anaerobacaceae > PLanc-01. Next base: position 2,670 of record CALMMH010000392.1, on the reverse strand, counting down.
TCTATCTCGATTGGTGTTGGCGAATAAGGGGGTGATCACCCCTGACCGGCGGCATTGGGCTCCGTGCCGGTTTTATCCGTGTTCTGTGTCGTATTGGGGTCCAGCTTCGACGGATGTCCCTGGGCGGTGTCCGAGGAAGCATCGGACTTCTGCGCGGACCGACGTCCCCCCACTTTCTCGCGGATCTGCTCCTTGAACTGTGCCTTCTGTTCTTCCGTCGCAGACTCCATCTTTTCCAGGACCTCGGCGCGTTTCTCTTTCAGTTTGGCTCTGGCTTCCGGCGTGTCTTTGGTTTGCCCCGGCCGCGGCCTTTCCGACGAATCAGCCGTCCCGGATTCGATTCGGTTGGCGTCGGCGCCCGACGACGCCGGCGACGGAGAGTTGCCCAGCCGGGCCTGGTGGATCAGCAGGCCGACGCCGTATGCGGCGATCAGCACCGCTGCAATCACAATCACGGTTACCACAGTGTTCGATGATTTCATTTCCAAGAAACCTTTCGCATATACAGAAGCTATCGCGTCCTCGTTCCCAGCCGTTGTCGCATCTGTTCTCTGACCTGCTGTCGTTCTTCCGGCGTCATATTCTGCCGTTGCCGGCCTCTGGGGGGGCTCTCGTCATTCGAAAGTCCCGACGGCGTTGGGCCTCCACGGACGGCGGCCGCCGCCATTCCCACCGGCCTCGGCGGCCGAGATTTGTCCCCGGGACGAGACGGTCGAGAAGGTCCGCCCTGCGACCCGCCGCCGGAGGCTGTAATAGGAGAGAACTCCTTTTCTTTCCCGTCCCAAGCGACCTTGATCTTCGTGGGCTCGATCGCGACGATCTTGGCGTCGCCCACGCTGTCGCCGACCTTGTACCAGTTGCCGTTGATCAAGGCCTCGCTGCCCAGGATCCCGAGCACCTCATTGATGGGATGCTGTCGCGGCGGAGTTATGACGAACAGGTTCTTCTTCTTCAGCTCTTCGGCGCTGGCCTTGCCCGAGGCGAGCAGCTTGCTCAAGTCCTCGGGAACCCCGGCCTGCTGCACGCTGGAACCGACGCGGGCCGTCATGGCCCGGACCTCCGACGAAGCCGCGAGAAACCCGGCGACTCGCAGGAAACACAAGGCGCCCAGCAGCAGCGTCATCGCCACCAGACTGCGAGTGTAGAATTCCGTCTTTTCATTGCTGAACTGATGCTTCGTCATGATTCGTTGCCACGCGGCCTCACCCCGCGATCCATTGTCTCCTGTTACATCTGGTTTTCCATCTGATCCACGATACGCTGCTTCTCGCTGTCGGACATCTTGTTCCATTCCTCTTTCGCCCGGGCTTTCTCCTCATCGGAGGCGCCGTTCCACTTTTCCATCAGCATCGCGCGCAGCCGCGGGGACATTTTCACATCCAGCCAGCCGAGCGGGTCTTCTTCGACCGCTTCCACCGCCTCAACCGGGGCGGCCGCGGCTTTTGCCTCAGCCTTCGGCGTCTCGGCCGGCGTTTCTTTTGCAGGTTCCTTGGCCGTCGGCGGCGGAGAGGGCCGGCTGCTTTCCGCCGCTCCGATCGGGGCCAGATTTGTCGTCTTGCCGTCCCAGTCGACCTTGATGAATGTCGGGCGGATCTCCATGATCGTTGCGTCGCCGACCTTCTCGCCGGCCTTGTACCATTTGCCCGCGATGAAGGCCTCGTTCCCGAGAATGCCGTCCACCTGTTTGATCGGATGCTCTTTCGGCGGTTCCTTGATGAACAGATTTTTCTGCTTGATCGCCTCGGCAACCTTTTTGGCCTCGCCCAGGCAATCCTTCAGTGCGTTGGGATCGGGCTCGGTCCGGTTCCAGCCGGCGACGCCCTGCATTTGTCCGCGTCCGGCGTAGAAGGCCATCACTTTAGCGAATGCGGAAGCCCCCAGCAACAAGGCGATCGACATCAAGATCAGCGGCGTCTGGCTATTGCGATGTATATCGGCTGTCTTCACCTGCATGCCCCAACGAATCCTCTTGTTTCCTCGTCTCACGACGTCATTTGACGAAGGTGCTCACCGTCAAATCGATCTCGATTTCCTTGTCTTTTCTTTTCTCCGGCGGCTCCTTCGTGTCGCACTGGATCCGCAGTTCCTCCACACCGACCAGATACGGGTTCTCCTTCAGGTTCGCCATGAACTCGAGCAACTGGTCGAATTTGCATTTGCCTTTGCACTTGATCTTGACCACTTTGTACGGAATGCCCCGCGGTTTTCTCAGGGGCAGGAACTGCAGCGGTTCGGCTTTGATCCCCGCCGCCTTCAGCTGTTCGTACAGCTTGTCCCGGAAGAGGAACTTCTGCTTGTCCTCGACCTGGGGAATCTCGATCACAGGCACCATCGTCGCCAAGGCCGCCTGGCGGTTCTTGTCCGTTTCGACCTCGCTCAGTTTGCGTTTGGCGCCGGCCAGAGTGGCCCGGGCCTGACTCCAACTGTCGTATCCCTTCGAGCCGTACGTCAGGGCGAATACCACCACTGCCGATACCGCTCCCAGCAGAAGCATTTGTTTCTCGCGTGTGTTCAGTTTTCTTGCCATCGGCTTCGAGTCACTCTCCATGAGTTGCGATTTCCGCTCGTCACAATGCGGCTTCCTTCTTCGTGAACTCCCGGTACTGGAAGGTGATTGTGAACTTGGTCTTGTTGGTCTTGGCGTCCGGCGTGGCGTTCATGATGTCGACG
>CALMMH010000391.1 GCA_937868145.1 uncultured Phycisphaerales bacterium | reverse complement strand
CATCGCGTCGGTTCCTGCAACCGACGGGGACGGAGTCTGGACATCGATCATCGATGATTTGCGATCGAGTAAGAATGGGGATTCGGCGGCCACCCCCTATGGGATCGTTCCGTTGCATCTTTTCCCATTCGATTGACGCCGTGCCGAGGATGCCCGCACCCAGCCGAGAGAAAACGCCCCTTGAAACGGGTGAGGTCCGCCCTGTGTCGAAGTACGCCTGTCCCCTGGGAATGGACGTATACTACGGTTCGAAGCGAGCTTTTTCCCTTGAGGAACGGGCCTGCTTGAAGTCAGGGAGAGCTTGCTCCTCGCGATAGGAAGCTTGCTCTCTCCCTGAGCAGGTTTGCTCCGAGTCAGAGCAGACATGCTCTGCCGTCCAGCGTCCTTCGCGGGACATCCGGCAAGTTTGCCCTCCGGGGGAGCCGGCCTTGCCATGTGACGGGACCGCGATCCGAGATATCAAGAAAATCGCTTCTCCTTTCAAAAATGTCCTTCATTCCCATCTTCTTTCGTCCGATGGACGGCTTTGAGAACGGTTGCATGCACCGTAGCACCGGGAGCGAACAATCGCGAGATCGTCAGCTCAGCAAATGCAGTGGCGGCCCACCGTGTTGTGGTCGGGCCCGCCGGATGAAAGAGGAAGGCGCTCCGGCCTCTCCCAGGGCGGCAGCGCAGGCAATGAAAGGAAGAGAACATGGCGAGATTCCCAAAGGCAGAGGCGGAAATTGCATCCTTGGCCCAGTCGATGATCAGTGGCTTGACCCCGTTAGGCGATCTTCCATCCGTGTTCCCGGCCCCGCCGGTCGCCGTCGCGCAATTGACAACCCTGCTGGCGACCTATACCACCGCCCGCAACGCGACCATCGCCGCCGAATCGGCGGCCGCTCAGGCCGTCGGCGGCAAGGACGCCGCGCTCACGGAGCTGATCGAAGGCATGAAGTCAGATCTTCGCTACGCCGAGAACACGGTCAACTACGACGATGAACTCCTGAAACTCCTCGGCTGGGGCGGCCGCAGACCTGCCACGCCGCTGCCGCCGCCGGGCCAGACCCGGGTACTCAGCATCATCGAGCAGGGTGAAGGCTGGGTGAAACTCGTATGGAAGGCTCCCGCCGACGGCGGCAAACCCAGCGCCTATCGCATTATGCGGCGGGAACGGCCGGAAGGCCCGTGGACCGATATCGCGACCGCCGTCGTCTGCGAGGCGACACTGCTCGATCAGCCCCGAGGCAAAGAGTTCGAGTACCGCATCATCGCGGTGAACAAAGCCGGCGACGGGGAGCCATCGAATACGGTAGTGGTCGTGCTGTAGGCAGCGACATGTATTCAGTGCCAAGTTGGATCTAGGTCGGACCCGGACCGGGCGTACGCTGTCCGGTCCGAGGGTCCGCCCTGCAAAAGACCTTGAAATATACATTACGTGAGCGAGCCGCTCGCCCAGATGTGAACCATAGAACATAGGGCTCTCTTGAATGATCTGTGGGTGGAGGACTTCAGCGAGTCTTACCTCGGCAAAACCGCTCGGGGCCCCAGAGGCCCAAATTACCCCCCTGTTGCCCTAATTTGAGCCTCTGCCCAATCGGTTTTGCCGAGAGGATGGCGGCTGAAGTCATTGTGTTCAGAATGCAGACATGCCCATTGCCACCCAAATGCTTTCCAGGCAGTGGTTCATGCATCATCTGTGCCTGGGGGGCCCCAGAGATCTCTTCAACGAGGCGAACATAGAAACCACCAAGTGCCAGAATCACACGGAACGCCCAGGCGGAAGCGACGAATGGAGGTCATAGCGGACTGGTTCATTGGCAACTGGCGGCGGATCCTGTCCTGGTTCAAGGACGATGTCTTTCGACGATTGTTCATCAACGCCGGGAAGCTGCTGTCGGCGAATGCTGTGGCCGCCGTATTGGGACTGGCCGCGACCGTGTTGACGGCCCGTGCACTGGGTCCAGAGAACTACGGAGTTCTCGCTCTGGTCCTCGTCTACGAGTTGACGATTGGCAAACTGGTCACATTCAATGCCTGGCAGGCCGTGATCAAGTTCGGCAGCGAGGCAATGGAGAAAGGGGACCGCTCTGCCTTGCGGCAACTGATCAAGGTTGGGTTTTGCCTGGACATTGGCAGCGCGATTGTTGGGACCATTCTCGCCATGGTGCTTGTGGGGCCTGTCATTGGCCTGTTGGGCTGGGGTCCGTCCGTTCGTCCCTTGCTGACGCTGTACAGCATCCTCATCTTATTCGGTCTCAGTGGCACGCCCATCGGGGTTCTGCGGCTGTTCGACCGATTCGACCTGTTGGGCTGTACGGCGATAATCGGCGCTGTTGTTAAGCTGTTAGGAATAGCGTGGTGTTTCCTTGCAGAGCAGGGCCTGTATGGTTTCGTGGTGGTGTATCTGGTCACCGGAGTGATCGGCCAATTATACCAAGTGCTTGCCTCTTTCTGGGTACTTCGTAAGCAAGATGTGGGTAGTGTTATTCGAGAGCCCTTGCGCGGATTTCGTTCAACATTCCCGGGGATTTGGGATTACGTGTGGACGACCAATCTGAACTCAACTGTCCGCATGCTTTCTCGCGAGGCGGATGAACTGATTGTTGCCGGTTTGAGCACACCAGCAGCTTTGGGCCTATTCAAAGTCGCCAAGCAGTTCTCCCAATTCCTGCCGCGATTCATCGATCCGCTCTACCAATCCATCTATCCGGAACTCTCCCGTTTGTGGGCGGCAGACCGAAAGAGGGCTTTTGTTTCGCTCATCAAACGGACCTCCTTGATTGTTGGGATCATAGCTATGATCGGCTGGCTGGCTTTCATTCTGCTGGGACAATGGCTGATCGTCTGGACGGTGGGCCCGGCGTATTCCCACGCTTATTGTCTGACAGTGATCTATCTGCTGGCGATGGTGATCGCGCTGTGTAGTTTTTCCCTGCAAC
>CALMMH010000390.1 GCA_937868145.1 uncultured Phycisphaerales bacterium | reverse complement strand
ATCTGGGTGGCAGCGTCAAGCGCAGCTTGACGATGGTCTTCACCAACTGCGAGGAAGCCATCGCCAAGGCTTTCAGCCTTGACGCTGCCACTCGGAGACGGGGCTTTCGCCATCATCGGCACGTCCTCTGCCACGCTCTTTGCCGCACTCGTCTCCATAGGAAGCTGCGGTACGGCCGTCGAAAACTCTTGAGCGTTCTTCGGCACCCGATCCGGTACCGCCAACAGCGCGATGCCGACGATGACCGCTGCGGCGACCGCGCCGGCCCAGGGCAATCTGTAGATCAGAAGTCTCCGCCAACGGCCGGTCCGCTGCGCGTTGTGGATCGTCTCCGACAGCAACTCCCGCGAAGCTTTCACGTCATCGCGGATCAGCTCCAGCGCGTTGAGCTTGCGGCCGAGTTCGTGCAGCCGCCGGCGGCAGGCCTCGCACTTCTCCAAATGCGAGCGGGCCGTCTTCGCGTCCGCCTCAGAGGCCAGATCGAACTGGTAGTCGATAAGCTGCTGATCTGTTAAGTGCTCATTCATTTCGTTGCACCTATCGAGTCCGGCAGTCTCTGCGCCAGCGTCGCCAGCGCTCGCGACATCTGGGTCTTGACCGCACCGACGGAACAGCCCAACACCTCGGCGACCTCGCGGTAGCTGAGCTGTTGGTAGTACGACAGCACGAGCGCCGCCCGCTGTCCCGGCGGAAGCGATTCAATCGCCTTGCGGACCTGCTCCTTCTGCTCCTGCCGGACCAACTCGTCGGCCGGAGTTGGAGCGTTCGGATCGGCGACGCCGGCGAGCGGCGAATCGTTCTCTTCGTCGCAGTCGGTCTGCGGATTCTGCGCGATCGTCACCTGATGCTTTCGACGCCGGGCGCCGTCGATCGTGACCCGCGTGGCGATGGTGAACAGCCAGCTCTTGAAGCCGCCGCCCCGGAAGGTGTGGGCTTTCTCGTGGACCCGTTTGAAGGTCTCCTGAAACAGGTCTTCGGCTTGGTCTCGATTGCCCGTCATGTGACACAAATACCCCAGCACGCCGTCGCCATAGCGGCAAACCAGCTCGCGAAACGCCGTCGGGTCACCTTTGAGGTGGGCGGCGATCAGATTCTCATCCGAATATGCCATCGAGGCTGCGGCTCCTACTGTTCCCTCAGACGAGCATCGTAGCGGCGTGGTTGACAAGGTCGAAGGAAAAATCGTGTAAAACGGCAGCGATAGGACGAATAGGACTTATCGGACCCATAGGACTGACACCGGCACGGGCGGTTAGTCCTATAAGTCCCATTCGTCCCATAGGTCCTATTCTTCTCGATCCAGAGCCCAGGAAACCGCGTTGATCAGCAGCCTGCGGAACTGCGGATTCTTGAAATCGTCGGGGCTGCCCAGCGAGGTATAAAAGACTCGCGAGTCCTTGTAGCGGTTCGTCCAGGCAACCGGCTCGGCCTGTTGATCCGGGATCGTGCCGACCAGCAACAACTGCGTTCCGGCGGCCAATGGGCTCGGTCTGTAGAGAGAACTGCTGCTGAGCAAAGGCAACTCAATGCCCTTGAGAATCGGATGATCTGCCACTCCCACAGCTGCTGTGATCGCCGCGATGGGCCCGGCGCCGTAATGCCCTTGGTAATTGCCGCCGAGGACCTCGGCGTCAAATTGGGGCCACTCTTCGTGGCCGGCCGGGGTGTTGCCCCGCGAGTCGAATGCGTGACTGGCTGTGCGGAGGCCGATCAATGCGCCGCCGCGATTCAGGAACTCATGCAGGTACTTCATCTGCTCAGGCGGGAAGGCCCTTCGCCTCGCAAACACCACGACCAAGTCGGCGTCGGCCAGGATCTCCATGCCGCTGACGGCGTGAATCGCCTCTCCCTCTTTCTCCGTGCTCGCCTGGAGGATTTCGCAGTCCAGGCCGTGCTTGAGCTCAAGTTCATGGGCGAACTCCGGCAGAGTCTCGACGGCCTTGTACTCGTTTTCCGCAGAGATGAAGACCGCCAGCGGACGTTTGTCCTCTTTGAAGCGGAACGCCGGACGGCCGGTGAAGACGTTGGACGTGATCGTCGGGCAAACGTGCTCCTCGACATGCTCGACGACCAGATCGGTGCCTGTGAAATGACTCACCTGCGGCGACATGCGGGAGTTGTACATGGTGTCCGTCAAGTCTCGCATCAGGACGACATTTCTTCCGGCATTCGCCAAATTGCGAAGACCGAACGGCCTGCCGAGCACACACATGTTCGTGTGCACCCCCATCAGGATCACGTTCTTGATGCCTCGGGCCTCGAACAGATTCCAGACCTCGACGCCGGAGTCGCTGATCGCGTCTTGGTCCTTGATCTCGATTGCGTCGATCTGTCCTGTCCACGGCGAACCCTCTTTGCATGGGGGCCGGCAATCGCAACCGCCGTCGGAATGGTCGATAGGATACCCCGCGGCCTTCTCCGCATCGTCCTTCCACTGTCGCCAGGACCTCATCCCCTCGGGCAACCCCCCGGCACTGGCGGCCTGTGTCGCGATTCGGCGAGCCGGGTGGTCTTTGTAACGCTTGATGACGTCGCTGGGGGCATGGACGATCAGCACACCCCTATCCCGGGCCGCAGAGACCACTTGGTTCATCGCCGGGGCCAGTTCGGCCACTCGCTCGGTCGCTCCTTTGCACCAGTGCCTGTCCCACATGTCGCAGATAATGATGGCCGTCTCGCGGGGATCCCATTGTTGTCGCTCGCAAGCAACGCAGAACAATCCTGGGGCGTTTGGAATCGCGACACGGCTTCGCATGTCGACCGCCAGAATCGGCTCGCCGCCTGAACTCGTCAACGCTGTTCCACAGAGTAAGATTGCCAGAGCAACGACGAATGTGGATTTCCTGGAAGGCATAGCGGTTGTCCCCTTTTGCATCGGATCGACCTGCATAAAAAACCGGCACTCCATTTTGCACAATATACGCCTGTAGCGGCACTTATGGCAAGCCCCCCTCCAGCGTCCGAGAACTGGTTTTGTTCTTTACAGCGGGAACTGGCGGTGGTAGCATGAATGCCCATAAGGAGAGGCACAGCCCGTCGCGTTAAGTCGTACGGGCAGATTGAAGAAGGTTGGACAGTGCCAGGGACGTTGAAAATGTCAGGCAAAGTGGTCATCGACGCAGAGCGATGCAAAGGCTGTGGTCTTTGCGTTGCGGTCTGCCCGAAGCATAACATCGAAGTCTCGACGGAATCGAACCAGAGCGGCTACTTCCCCGCCCAGGCGAAGAACATCGACTGCACTGCGTGCGGCCGATGTGTGATCGTTTGTCCGGAGGGCATCATCGAGATCTCCCGCGAGGAAGCCAACCGCATCCGAAGCATCGCCGCGACAACGAGAAAAGACGCCTCCCACCTCGTCGAAAAGAAGCGATGAGCGGATGGATCAGCAAGCCTCTACACCTGATTGGCTCAATCAAGGGGGAGAAACGTGACTGAACGGATTCTGATGTGCGGGAATGAGGCGATGGCCGAGGCTGCAATAATCGCCGGCTGCGACGCCTATTTCGGCTACCCCATCACCCCGCAAAATGAGATTTCCGCCTATATGGCCCGCCGAATGCCCGAAGAGGGCCGGGTCTTCATCCAGAGCGAAAGCGAGCTGGCGGCCATCAACATGGTCTTCGGAGCCTCGGCGACCGGAAGACGGGCGATGACCAGTTCCTCCAGTCCCGGCGTCAGCCTGATGCAGGAGGGTCTGAGCTACATGGCCGGAGCGGAGCTGCCGGCGGTCGTGATCAACGTCATGCGAGGCGGCCCCGGCTTGGGGAACATCGGGCCTTCCCAGGCGGACTACTTCCAGGCCACCCGCGGCGGCGGACACGGCGACTATCGATCCATCGTCCTGGGCCCGGGCAGCGTGCAGGAGATGGCCGATTGCATGCCCCTGGCGTTCGACCTGGCCGACCAATACTGCATCACGGTGATGATCCTTGTCGACGGCGTCCTCGGGCAGATGATGGAGCCGCTCTCGCTGGAGCCCAAACCCCGCCGAGAACTGCCGGCCAAGAGCTGGGCATTGACCGGCGCCAAGGGCAGACCGCAGAACATCGTCCGATCGTTGTGGCTGGCCGACGGGGCGCTCGAAGCTCACAACAACAAACTCCAGGCCAAGTACCGGCAAATCCAGGAAAAAGAAGTCCTTTGCGAAGAATACCGTCTGGACGACGCGGAAATCGTGATCGTCGCGTACGGAATCTCAGCCCGCATCGCGCGGTCGGCGGTGGACAAGGCCCGGGATGAAGGGATCCCCGCCGGACTGATCCGGCCGATCACCTTGTGGCCGTTCCCGTCGGAGCTGATCAGCCGGGTGGCCGAGAGATTCCCGGTCTTCCTGACAGTCGAAATGAGCGCAGGCCAGATGGTCGAAGACGTGAGGCTCGCCGTAGCGGGCAAGGCGCCCATCCTGTTGCACGGACGCCCGGGTGGCGGCATGCCCACCGTCGATGAAGTCTTCGATCGGATTCGGCAGTTGACCCTCCAGAACCAGCGGAAGGCAGGGAAGCGATGACACAAGGAGCTATGAAAACGGTATTCAAGCGGACGTCCGTCCTGAAGGATTGTCCGACGCATTATTGTCCGGGCTGCGGCCACGGCATCGCCCACCGGCTCGTCGCAGAGGTAATCGACGAACTGGGCATCCAGGACCGCACGATCGGAATCGCTCCGGTCGGCTGCGCCGTGCTCATGTACAACTACCTCGATGTGGACATGATCGAGGTCGCACACGGGCGAGCCCCCGCCGTCGCCACCGGCATGAAACGCACGAATCCGGACAAGATCATCTTCTCGTATCAGGGCGACGGCGATCTGGCGGCCATCGGCACGGCGGAGATCATTCACGCCGCCCACCGGGGCGAGCAACTCACGGTGGTCTTCATCAACAACGCGGTCTTCGGCATGACCGGCGGGCAGATGGCCCCCACCACCATGCTCGGGCAGGTCACCGCAACAACGCCCCTCGGCCGTCAATCCAACGGTCAGGGCTTCCCCTTGCAAATCTCGGAGATCATGGCCCTGCTGCCGGGAGCCGTCTACGTGGAACGATGCGCCCTGAGCAGCGTGTCCCGCATCCAGCAGACCAAAGCCGCGATCAAGCACGCGTTCGAATTGCAGATCCAGGGCGCCAATGGATTGTCGCTCGTGGAGGTCCTTTCACCCTGCCCGACCTACTGGCGGATGTCGCCCAGCGACGCGATGAAGTGGATCGAGGACCACATGAGCAAGGTCTTCCCCCTCGGGCGACTGAAGGGATGATTCATGGTTGATTTGCGATGTTTGTGCGATGTTTGATTGTTGATTGAGTTGAAAGATATGGCGACAGAGCGTCTTTATGAAGAAATGGTCCTGGCCGGTTTCGGCGGCCAGGGGATCGTTATGGCGGGCAAGCTGCTGGCCCAGGCGGCCATGAGAGCCGGCCTGGAAGTCACCTACATGCCCTCCTACGGCGCTGAGGTTCGCGGGGGCACCGCCAACTGCATGGTGGTCGTCTCGAATCGGCCGATCGCATGCCCGGTCGTCAGCGCCCCGAACTCGCTGGTGATCTGCAACAAGGCGTCGCTCGGCAAGTTCGCTCCGCGACTGCGGTCCGGCGGGCTGCTGATCTTCAACAGTTCGCTCATCGCAAACGTGCATTCCGTGCCGGAAGGCGTGGAGGTTGTCGGAGTGCCGGCCGAGGAGATCGCCATTGCGGCGGGTTCTCCCAAGAGCGCCAACATGGTCATGCTCGGCGCCTACCTGGGCAAACGAGGCATCCTGAGTCCCGAGCAGGCAGCGAACTCGCTTCCCGACGTCCTGGCGGCTCGGCATCAAAAGATGATCCCGGTGAACGCCGAAGCCTTGCGACAAGGCGCAAACCACGTGCTCTGTCGTGCCTAGCCGGAATTGCGGCCAACCGCCCGGCAAGAACGGAATTTCAAACAACACCGGCGGCTGAAACCTCAAGGCTTCGGCCGCCGGCGTTTTTTCTACTCACAACTCCCCATCACAACATCAGGCTCATCCCATTAGGGCATGGGATGACCGTAGCCGATGTCGTCAACGTAGATGGTGCCGGCGCCGCCGGCTGTCGGAGCGGCTTTATTGCCAACCCCGATGACCAGCGATTTGACGGCGGTCGTCTTGACCCCGGCCGCGGTGAATTCGCTCAGCGGGATCTCCCACTGCTGCCAATCGACCGTGGTCGTGGCGGTGGCGTTCGAGAACGCAACCGTCTTGGACTTGCCTGCGTTATCCTTGACGACAAGGTAGAGACCTTCAGCCGAATTCGCCGCCAGACCTCGGAAGTACACGCACAGGCTGTCGGCCTGATGAGCCGTCCAGTCCTGGACCGGGTCGAACGTCCGCTCGGCTTCGGAGTAGTACGGGGACGCCGTGTTGTCGTACAGCAACGGCATCGCCTGGCCTCCGCCATGAACGATGGTCTTCTCGGCAAACGGCGATTCATTGTATCCGACCTGCGAGCCGCTGGCGTTGTTGGTCACGCCGTCAACCCAGGCATCGAAGATGCGGTTGTCGTCGTCGTTGTAGGCATCGAAGTCGTCGATCGCGGCGTACTCCTGGCTGGTGAAGCTCCAGACGTCGCCTTGCACGGTCCCGCCGTCGCCCACTTCGTCGACTCTCCAGTAATACACAGTGCCCAACGTCATCGCGGAAGGCGCGAAGCCGGCGTCAGTCACATTCTTGCTCGTTGCGGTGCCGCTGGCGACGGCGCTGCTGTCGGCGCCGAAGTAGACCACATGCGAGGTCGCGTCACGACCGGGCCGCCAGCCGAGTTGAACCTCGATGCTCACATCCGCGGCATCGTCGGCCGGATCGGGCTGGTATGCCTGCATCGGAACATAGAAGAACCGAACTTCACTCAAACCGACCTGCGACGTGACGCCGCCCCAGTTGCTGTTCACCGTCAGCTTGACGTACTTGGCGAAAACCCCGCCGAAACTGACAACCGTATCGGCCGTGTAGGTCGACGAGCCGGGAGCCCGCGCAAATTCCGGCACACCCTCGAGCGTCGCCCAGTTCTGGCCGTCGGTGGAGTATTCGATCGTGACGCTCTTGGCGCCGAAGCCGACGAACGCCTCGACCATCTGGTTGGAGTTCCACACCCACAGCTCGTGCAGCTTATACGCTTTGTCGAACTCGTACTGGATCCAGTTGGGCGAGGTGGTCCCGCTCATCCACATCTGGGTTCCCTCGGTGGAGTGCTGGTCCAGGTCGTTGAGGCCGGAACCGTTGATCGTGTTCTCGGGCCCCATACCGGGTCCGGAAGCGGAAGCCGTGGCTGTTATGTTGCTGATCGGATACCCATACGGCTCGACCGTGAAGCTCCAGGTCATCCCCTTGAAGATCGTGGAATCGGGAGCGGCGTTGACCTCGTCGATCCTCCAGTAGTACGTCTGGCCATACTCAAGCTGGCCTTCCGGATCGTACTGGGCATCCGCCTGATCCTGACTGACCAGCACGCCCTTCGGATCGGTCCGGCTGGCGTTGTTGACATCGTCGAAGACCGTGCCGAAGTATACGTCGTGGGTTGCGGCGAATTCGCCGGCCATCCAGCTCACAGCCGTCGTGCAAAGCACATCCGTCGCCGCGTCCTCGGGAACGGGCTCTTTGGCCACTTCCGCGGCCGATCCGGCCAAGGCGTCCAAGATCTCTTCGGGCGTCAGACAGTGATTGTAGATTCGAACGTCATCGATCCCGCCGATCCAGTCCGATCCCCAGCCATCGGAGCCGATGACTACCGGCGTGGGACTGCTCGTGATCACGCCCATCGGGGTGGATTCGGCTTCCACTCCGTTAAGATAGCTTCGCAGGGTGGATCCATCATGCGCGCAGGCGATGTGGCACCATTCGTATCGTTCGAGATTCCGGCCGACGTAGGCCCAGGCCCTGGGCGACGTGTTGAACGTGAACGCCATCTGCGGCTTGGAGCTACCCCATCCATAGCGGACCTGCCAGCTCCAACTGACGCTCGCCGAGCTGAGGGCTTTGCACATCGGGGCGGTTTCCATCCCCTTGCCTTCCGGATCGTCGGCCTCGGGCATGATCCACATGGCGATGGAGATGTTGGTGGTGATGTTCAGGCTGGCGCCCTGGCCGCAGTTGATCGAATCTCCGCCGCCGACGGCTGATCCAAGGCCATGGAACTGCAGCGCTTTTCCGACAACGCCGTCAATGACCGTCGGGCTGCCGGAGACGGTCCCGTTATTGCCCATGCCGGACTCGTCGAGGATCAACGCGGTGGCCCCATCGTCGAAAGTCCAGTGACCCACGAGGTCACCCAGGGCGACGGGCACCAGTCCCAACATCAAAAGACATGACAGACAATAGATCGATCTCTTCAACATGGTTTCCTCCTTCTTTTGTGACGCTCCGAAAACGGCCTCCGACAGAGGGCGCACACCTCTTGCCAAGGTCTTCAAATGAAATCGGACTCATCTACTGGACGTAGAGCACCATGAACTGAAATGAGACTCGTGCCGCCAACCCCTCCTTTCCGTCATGGCCTCGTGAACCCATGGCGTCGTTCACCTCCGATACCGGACAACGATCCCCCACGTTTTGCACCAGACACCACCCGAAAACCGGGCCTTGCACTCCCTGAAAAGGCTCTTGCAGCCGATAATGCTTTTGTACCCAAATTCTCCCCCGCATTCAAGGGAATTCTGTGCCCCAAAAATCGAGTCGTTCGTCGAAGGGACGACGGCTGCCCCCCGGCCAAGGGAAGGGTCCCGAAAAATCTTGCCCCGGGCAGTCCAATGCACTACAATCAGATCGATTATCGATAGACAACAGTATTCAGAAACGGAAGAACAGGGATGACCAAACAGTCGAACACGAGGAAATCAAAGGCCATCTGCAGTTTTTGTGGTCGTTCAGGCAATCAGGCGGATACCCTGATCGAGGGGCCGGACGATGTCTTCATCTGTCCGGAGTGCGTCGAGCTGTGCCATAACATCATCAAGCAGAACCGCCGTCAGGTGGATGGACACAGGACGACAACCCGAGCTACGCCGAAACCCAGGGAAATCAAAGAGTACCTGGATCAGTACGTGATCGGCCAGGAAAG
>CALMMH010000389.1 GCA_937868145.1 uncultured Phycisphaerales bacterium | reverse complement strand
CGAAGTTCTCGACATCCACATTCATCGTCGTGCCCGGGAACGGGCGATCCGAGCCGAACTCGCCCAAATCTCCGGTGTTGAAGTAGTTGATGGTCTGGGCCTGCTCCTTGGCCGTCGTCGTCCGCTGCGCGGCATTGGCGATCACGGCCTCGGCCGCCTGGATGCTGCCGACGGTCCCGACGGCTTTGTAGAACGTGACCTCGAAGCCGGGCGTCAGATTGCTCAGCAGATTGCCGCCGTTGGCGACGCTGGGGACCAGTACCCGCTTGGACGCATTCTCCGCAAGCAACGTCACGATCTCGTTGTCGTTGGACAGAGCCGAGGGCGTTCGCGGATCGCTGCCGTCGGTGGTGTAGTAAACACCTGCCTGACCTGTGGCCGTCATCGTCAGGGAGCCGTTCGAGGCGACCTGGCCGCCATGCTGCGCGACGCCATTGATCTGGAAGGTCGGCGCCGCGAGCGTCGGGTACAGTCCCGCGTCCTTCAACTGGTTCAGTGCGATCGCCGGACGCTGGGGCATGTAGGTATTCAGGATGTAGTCCCGCATGTTCTTCCAGTCCGCCTGTGTGTACGGCGTTCCTCTGGACTGATCGCCCCATCGCGCCGATTCGGCAATGATCGCCAGCTCCACCTCGTCGGCCAGTTCCTTGTACAGCATGTAGGCAGGGCCGGAGGTCAACGGTCCATTGTGGAAGAGACGCTTCTGCACGTAATCCGCAAAGAGCAGGCAAAACTCCAGATTCTGCCGCAATGCGGCGTACGGCACGGCGGCGCCGTCGCTAACGCCCGTTACGTTGGCGTTCAGGCTGGACCAGATGGAAATGGCGCCCTCGGCGTCCCAGTTGAAAAACTTGAAGCCCGTGGAATTGGGAGGCCGACGACAGGCGGCGTAGAAGTTGTGTCCCGGCCAGTCGCCCGTCCCGCCCCAGAAGTTGGAGAGCATATAGTCGATGTAGTTGTCCACATCGAGCAGGTCGTCGTAGGCGGGATTGCGGGTCCCATCGGGGTTGTTGCCCTGGATCCTCTGGTAGGACGCCGCGTCGGCCAAACCCGCCCGGGACTGGCTGAGCATCGCGTTCCAGGTTGCCATGCTGCTGTCGGGCCGGGATTCGCCGCTGTTGGTCGCATCCCATTCCTCCTCATCGCCGCCGAAATACGCGGAGCAGAACGGCTCGGTCGGCCGCTCAGTCACATTGTACAAACCCCAGTACAGGCCGTTGAGGTAGAGGTGCGCGAATGTCCCATGAGCTGTCGGACGCCCCAACGTCATCTGCAACCGCCGCATGAACTCGTCCATGATGTACTGCGTGCTGGATCCACCCCAGTCGTTCCAGCCGTCGTTGGCCCCGCCTCGCAGGACGAGCGTATCGAACCGGGTGGTGGCGTCCTCATCGTCGAAGAGGCGGAAATTCAGCTTCGCCGGACCGAAGTCGCGCCGGAACAGCAAACGGAATGACTTCTTGCGGGTCAGATTGAACCCGCGGAATGCGTTGCCATAGATCTTCAGTCCCCCGTCGATCTGGAACCCTTCGGCTCCATCCGGATCGATCCATTCTATGGACGCCGGCCGCTCCCACGCTTCCCCCTCGCCCCAGGGATTCGAATAGATGCCGTTCGACCCGAACAGATCGTCCATCGACATAACGATCGACATTGTCGGAATCGACAGGAGGGCCGCCTTCATCTTCCCCTTGTATTGAGCGTTGTTCACGACGTCCGGATCCATCTCGTAGTCGGGCTGCGTGCCGTTCCAGGATGTCGGAAAACCGGCTGGCTTGGTCGGCTGGTTCTGGACCTGGTCGACCAGGACATACGTCTGAGTCGCGACCGCGCTGGTCGTCCAATCCGGCTTGAACGCCGCGGCGCGAACGCACGTCGTCGAGGAGACGAGAATCGGCCCGCTGTAGATTTGTCCGCCGGTATCTGTGGGCAGGCTGCCGTCGGTCGTGTAGCGAATCGTCGCTCCGGTGGTGTCGCTGGACAGCGTCAGCATGAAGGGAGCTGCGTAGAGCCCGCGCTCGGGACTGAACTGCGGGCTCGCCAGCAGGTTCATGGCGTCCGGCGTGTTCGCTTTCCCCGGCGTCGGCACGTCAAAATAGCGTCCGACCTGAATCTGACCGGAGGCGGTCAGTTCCGAAGCAAGGAAGAACTCTGCGTCGCCGGCGTCGTCGTTGAGCCCCTGAATCGCCAGGACGTTTCGTCCTTCCCGCAGCAGCATCGTCTGGCTGGAGAGATCAAAAGCGCTCACCAAGGCCGTCAATGCCTTCGCGCGGTCGGAAGCTGCAACGGAGTTCCACTGCGGGGTCCCGATGACGTTGTCCCGCGCGACTTCCGTGCCGTTCAACCATGCGACGAACCCGTCTTCATAGCGTACGTCCAGCAGTAGAGAATCGAGAAGGTCCGTCTGATTGCCGTCGAACTCGATCCGCGTCCAAAGGGAGGAATTCCGACCCTTCATTTCATTCGTGAGGCGGCTGTTGGCCTGCGTTCCGAACGTCGTGTGGTCGAACACGGCGGCGCAGGTGACTCCCTGGGTATGGGAAGTCACGCTGAAACCGATGTAGACGTCCTGCGCCATGGCGATGACCTGCGTCCCGTGTTGAATCCAATCGACGCCGTCCGCAGAATGATAACCGGTGAACGTATTGCCGTTCCGGACGATCCGAATCCAATAGGGGTTGCTCGGTCCCTTGGCCTGCATCAGCGTGGAGGCCCCGCCGGCCGCAGTTCGATACTGGAAGACGACTCCGCTGCTCGGCGTCAGGGCTTCCATCGCGAACTTGGAGCCCACGGTCAACGTCTCGCGGATCATCACGCCGGCCTTGGCCCAGGCGTTTGCCGAGCTCACGCCCATGACGCGGGTGGTCAGCACGCCGTCGCCGGTGATCGGCGTGGCGACGAAATGGAACGAGTCCGCCGTGCCCGTAATGCCTGCGCCGCTGCCGTACACCGTCACGATGTCCGGTTCCTGCGTCGCATGGCCGCCGGGAGTCGCGGGATTGCCGATGTCCCGGCCGACCCACTGCGGGGTCGTCAGAAAGCCGAGGCTCGTCTGAGTCGTGGACCAATCGTCCGAATCGAAATCCAAAGCAGTCCAATCCAAACCGGCGTCCGCCTGCGTCGGCACGTGGTACGAGATCGTCGACGTCGCGTCGACCAATTGCGCCACGTTGTCCGCCAATCCGTAGGAGACGTTCGCCTGTTGAAGGGGATACGTGTCGCCGTAGTCGTGGGCGATCGTCCGGCCGTCAGGCATCACCAGGGCGAGATAGCCGCCGCCGGCGCTGAGCTTGAAGTCCGTGTGCAGTTGGCCGCTCGTGCGGTCCTTGCCCGAGGCGAAGACCAGCAGATATCCCTTCGCGGGCATCGTCGTTCCGTCGGGGAATTCCCATCGAGCCAGATCGTTGGGGTCATCCGTCAGGTACCAGCCGCTCAGATCGAAGGGCTCTTCGGTCGGGTTGTGCAGTTCGATCCAGTCGGAGGAATCGCCGTCGACGTCGAGGAGTTCCCCGGCCCCCAGCGGAGCGACGCTGGCGTTGCTGGCCATGAATTCGTTGATCACCGGCGTCGTGACATCAGCCCCCATCGCAATCGAACCCAAAAGGCAAAGCAGCACGAAAACTGATTTCAATCCCATGAGGCAAGCTCCTCCGAACCAAGGATGTCGACGCCCATCACGGCCCACCCCTGGTGGGTCCATGCGAGCAATGACTTTATCTGACTGATTCCCACGCGCCATACCCTGTGTCTATCGGCACAATGGCGGGGAGAATCCCGGAAATCAACCAAGGCCATTGTAGCAATCCGCGACCCGCGGGTCAAAACGTTATCGGTCCCGCATTGTCGTTTCGCCCCTTGCCCGGCCCACCAGGCTCGGGTATAATGATAAATTCTTTGTTCGGCTCGGCTCCGACAGGCGTCGGACCGCACAAACACCGTGAGACAACGGAAGGAGAATGGAAGAAAGGCCGGAGAGGGGATGTGTCCTCTTCCTTTTGTTCCTTCCCCGTTTCCGACCTTCTACGCCTTTGTTGACGGGGTATCGATGAGCACACAGATCATAGAGCAGCTCAAACAGTTGAGCCGGGGAACGGTCGAAATCTACACGCAGCAGGAACTGGGCCAGAGGCTCACCGAGGCCGCACAGGCGGGCCGGCAGATGAGAGTCAAACTCGGCCTGGACCCGACCAGCCCGGACATCCACCTCGGCCACACGGTCGTGCTGCGGAAGATGCGGCAGTTCCAAGATCTGGGCCACAAGGCCGTGCTCATCATCGGCGACTACACCGCCCGGATCGGGGATCCAACCGGTCAGAACACGACCCGCCCCATGCTCACGCCCGAGCAGATCGAGAGCAACGCCAGGACCTATTTCGAACAGGCCGGCAAGATTCTCGACACTTCGCCCGATAAGCTCGAGGTCCGTCACAACAGCGAATGGCTCGCGGACCTGCGTCTGGCCGACATCATCCGCCTGGCCAGCAGCATGACGGTCGCCCGGATGCTCGAGCGGGACACGTTCGAGCTTCGCTACAAGAAGGGCGACCCCATCGGCGTCCACGAGTTTCTCTACCCACTCATGCAGGGCTACGACTCCGTAATGGTCCGCAGCGACGTCGAGCTGGGCGGCACGGACCAGACCTTCAACAACCTCGTCGGCCGGGACCTCCAACGGACCAACGGCCAGCCGGCGCAAATCGTCATCACCAGCCCGATCCTCGTCGGCCTCGACGGCGTGCAGAAGATGAGCAAATCCAAGGGCAACTACGTCGGCGTCACCGACGAGCCCTCGAACATGTTCGGCAAGGTCATGAGCATCTCCGACGAGATGATGGCCAACTACTACACGCTGCTGACGGACCTGCCCACTGAGCGAATCGCCGAGTTGACCGATCCCGGCAAGACGCATCCGAAGGAGGCCAAGGTCCTTCTGGGCAAAACGATCGTCGCGCAGTTCCACGGCCAGGGGGCCGGGGAAGCCGCCGCCGCAGAATTCGACAAGATCTTCGCCAAGGGCCAACTACCCGACGACATGCCGGAGGTCGCTCTGCCCGGGACCCCGATCACGA
>CALMMH010000388.1 GCA_937868145.1 uncultured Phycisphaerales bacterium | reverse complement strand
AGTGGGGACAGGACAAGAACGTCGCGTGGAAGGTTGCACTCCCCGGTAAGGGATGGTCACAGCCGATTGTCTGGGACAACAAGATCTTTGTGACCACCGCCGTAACGCAGAATCAGGCCCAGCCGAAGGCTGGGAACTTCGACGCTTTCACCGCCTCCGAGTCATCCAATTCCGGTGGGGGACGTCTACCCAGAGGTCCAGGTGGGTTCCGCGGCCCCGGCGGTCCGGGCGGCGGATTCGGCGCGCCGTCGCCTCCGCCGGACAAAGTCTACCTCTGGAAACTGATTTGCTTGGACGGGGCCACGGGAAAGGTCCTCTGGGAGAAGACGGCCCATGAAGGCAAGCCCAGGGCCACCGTC
This sequence comes from uncultured Phycisphaerales bacterium, assembly GCA_937868145.1. Classification (GTDB taxonomy): domain Bacteria; phylum Planctomycetota; class Phycisphaerae; order Sedimentisphaerales; family Anaerobacaceae; genus PLanc-01. The sequence goes on along the minus strand of CALMMH010000388.1, from coordinate 2,159 downwards.
AACCAGAACAACACCTACGCCTCGGAAACGCCCGCGACGGATGGCGAGCACGTGATCGCCTACTTCGGCAACACGGGCCTATACTGCTATGATGTCTCTGGGAATCTCGTGTGGAGCAAGGATTTGGGTGTGTACCCCATGCAACTGGGCTGGGGCACCGGCAGTTCCCCCCTGCTCTATGGCAACAGCGTCTTCATCCAGTGCGACAATGACCAGAGATCGTTCCTGGTCGCTCTCGACAAGAAGACCGGCAATGAACTCTGGCGCGTCGATCGTGACGAGAAGTCAAACTGGTCCACTCCGTATATCTGGAAGAACAAGCTGCGAATCGAGCTGATTACCGCCGGCGGCAGCAAGCTGCAGTCATACAATCCCGAGGATGGCAAGGTACTCTGGGAAATGAGCGGAGCCGGCCGGAACTCCCTGACTCCTGTGGGGGATCAGGAACTTCTCTACGCGGACTCCGTGGATCGCATGATGGGAGGCCGTGGGCCTGTCGTCGCTATCCGTGCCGGGGCGTCAGGCGATATTTCCCTCAAGGAGGGCGAGACATCCAACGCGTTCGTTGCATGGACCAGTCAGTTGCGGACATTTCGCGTGTCTTCACCGCTGCTCTACGAGGGGTGCCTCTACCTGCTCGACCAACAGAGAGGGCAAGTCCGATGCTACGATGCCAAGACGGGCGAGGAGTGCTACAGCGAGCGGCTGGCAGGAGCCAAAGGCTTCAGCTCTTCGCCTTGGGGAAATGACGGCAAGGTGTTTTGCCTCGACGAGACCGGAGTCACGGTGGTTCTGAAAGCGGGTCCCAAGTTCGAGGTGTTGGCGATGAACAGACTGGACGAGATGTTCTGGTCTTCCGTGGCGGTCATGAACGAGAGTCTACTGCTGCGCGGTGCAGACAATCTTTACTGTATTGCCAGGTAGGGGGCAGCCCCAAGTGCGGTCAAGGATGGTTGCATGAGCGACCGTCTTCCGTGTCCTCCACAACGACTTGGAGCTGACACCCCCGTTGGCTTTGACTTGGCATCGACCGGGAACACTCAAATCAAGGAGACACCTTTATGAACAGACGACACATCCTGCTGGTAGCTCTGGTGGCCAGTGTGGGGGTTCTTCTCCACGGGCCGGGACCTATTCTCGCCCAAGGGAGCGATGCGGAAGTCTCTCCATCCGATGCCGCCACCCTTTATCTCCATCCGGCGACAGGAGCCGACAACAACTCCGGGACCAAAGACAGCCCCTTGAAGACACTGGCGGCCGCCGCGCGTCGCGTCAATGAGAGTACAGGCGCCTCGGCGGTGACGATCATCCTTTCGGAAGGGATCTACGCGGTCGGAGAGACCGCCGAGTTCAAGCCTGCAAACCGGTCTTTCACCAAGGACAACCGGTTGACGATTCGAGCCGAGGTGCTGGCGGATGACCCGGATTGGCACCCAGGCCGTATGCCGACGCTCATCCACACCATGCCGCTCTCGCCAACATGGAATGGACGGCCCGATCCTTTCGGCGGTGTGGCCTACGGGATGCAGATCGAAACCAGCCACGTCACGATCCAGGGACTGAAGATCCTGGGCATACCTGTGGTCGAGCATCCGAAGCCGGGAGTCATTCACCGCGTCTATCCCATCGGGAGGAACGTGCGCGATCTCGATGACCTGGAGATCAAGCAGTGCCTTTTTGCCGGTGATGAGGTAACGAATCCCAACCATCTCGGTATGCTCGCGAACGGTACCGGCATCGTTCTCGACCACTGCATCTTCTACAACCTCAAGCAGCCCGTCGTGTATTGGACCGGGGGTAGTACGGGCCACGCCATGCGGAACTGCCTTATTTACGGTGCGTACGGTTGTGGGATCTGGACCTCCGGCATTGCCAACGATTTCGACTTTCGCAACAACATCATCGCCAATTCCAACTACGTCTGGATTGCCCAGGGAGCTGCCTCGGCGCGTGCGGAGGCAGGACAGGCTGGCGGTGGTCCCGGCGGCGGGCGACCGGGAGGACCGGGCGGAGCACCACGTGAACCGGCGCACTACAAAGTTTGCGACAGCCTGTTCGCCGCCAACAAGAAGCTCACCGGGTCCGGCGGAGGGCCGGCGCTGAATTTCCGTGACATCGACTCGTCCTTCCTCGAATTCATTGGGACAAAGATGTCGGAC
>CALMMH010000387.1 GCA_937868145.1 uncultured Phycisphaerales bacterium | reverse complement strand
CCGACCTGCGAGCCGCTGGCCTGGGTGGTCAAGCCGTCGATCCAGGCGCTGTAGATGCGGTTGTCGTCGTCGTTGTAGCTCTCGAAATCGTCGGCCAACGCGAACTCCTGGGACGTGAAGCTCCAAACGTCGCCTGCGTACGTGCCTGTATCGCCGACTTCATCCACTCTCCAGAAGTACTCAATGCCGTACTCCACACCGGCCGGCGTGTAGCTGTGGTCTGTGACGGTCTGCGTCGAAACGGAGCCTTGAGCCACGGCATTGCTGTCGGCGCCGAAGTAGATTGTATGGGAGGCCGCTTCTCGTCCAGGCCGCCAGGTCAACTCCGTCCCGATGCTCACCTCTGCGGCTGCGACGCCCGGCTGGGGCGCAAACGCCTGCAACGGAACGTAGAAGAAGCGCACTTCGCTCAGGCCGGTTTGAGGCAATCCACCCCAGTTGGCCTCGATCGTCAGTTTGACGAACCTGGCCATGACGCCGGCCATGTCCACGACCGTGTTGGCGGTGTAGGTCACCGCTCCGGTCGCCTTCGCGAATTCCGGAACGTTCTCCAGCGTCGCCCAGGTTTCGCCGTCGGCGGAATATTCGATCGTCACGGTTTTAGCCCCGAACCCCAGGAAGGGTTCGATCACCTGGTTGGAGTTCCACACCCACAATTCATCGAGTTTGCGCACTTTGTCGAACTCGTACTGGATCCAGGCGGGCTTGCCGGGAGTCATCCACATATCCGGCAGGCTTGCGTTGTTCTGGTTCTCGGCGTTGAGTCCGGAGCCGTTGATCGTATTCTCCGGTCCCATGCCCGGCTGGAAACCGGAAGCCGTGACGGCGGCAACCGCAAGCGGATAGGCGTACGGCTCGACGGTGAAGCTCCAGGTTTCTCCTTTGAAGACCGTGTTGTCGGGGGCCGCGTTGACTTCGTCGATCCGCCAGTAATAGGTTTGGCCGTATTCGAGGGGGCTCTCCGGATCATATGCGGCGTCCGTCTGATCTCGGCTGACCAGCGCATCCATCGGATTGTCCCGACTTGCGTTGTTGACGTCGTCGAACGTCGTGCCCAGATAGATGTCGTGAGCAGCGGCGAACTCGCCTGATTCCCAGGCCAGATTCGTATCCCGCGGCACATCCGTCGCCTCGTTTTCAGGGCTCGGATCGTCGGCCAGTTCCGCGCTGGGGCCTTTCCCCAAAATCACATCGGACAGCTCTTCCGCCGTCAGAACCCGGCTGTAGATGCGAATGTCGTCCATGGCTCCATGGGTGAACCGGGTCATCCCGCCTTCGTTGCCGAGGAGCAGCGGGCTCGTCGACGCTCGCGGAGTGCCGGTCTCGGCATCGTCGAAGATCCGGTTGCCGTTCTTGAAGACCTGTCTGCCCTCGACCGAGTCGAAGCAATACGCAAAGTGGGCCCACTCGCCGACGACGATCACGCCTGTGGCCGTGTTCACGTAGGTTCGTGTGCCAGTGGCCATCATGATCGGCATGTGGAAACTGCCGTCGGCAAATCCCAGGAACTCATAGTTCTCCGCGGCGTCCAGGCCCTTGACGACGAAGCCGCCGTAGTTCTTGTTCTCGGTCACGTTCAGCCAGAAGCCGATTGTCCAGACGGTGAGGTCCAGACTCGGATCGCTCCCGCAGTCGACGTAGTCGTTGGCCCCATCGAACTCGAGGGCTCCGCCGAAACGGCCGACGCCCCATTGCGGGTCGCCGTTGAGAGTGCCGTCGTTGCCGTAGCCGCTGGAATCCCGAGCCGTCGTTCCCTGGCCTTCGTTGCACTTCCACCATCCCACCAACGTGGGGTCGCCGGCGTACGCGACAGAGCCGATCATCACGCTGGCCACGAAAGCACACAGTGTCAAAACCGCCCAGTTCTTGCCCATGGTTGTCCTCCTTCAAAGCACACCATCATTCGACGTCACGACGCTATGTTCGAACACGAAGAACACCGACTGTCCCGGCGCTGCAACGGCAGAGGGAAGGAATGAACCTTGGATGTGCGCCTGCGTCCGCAACTCTGCCGACTCCTCCTCACGTGGAAGAACCACCGACTCGACCCGGCAAAAGCATCGACTGCAACGATCCTTGTATTCTACCGCACAAAGTGACTGGGGATCAACCGGAATCCGGATCCATCTTGTGGAATGATGCCGACGTGGATCGTGTGGGACCCGGATGCTTGGGCGGGGGGCTGGATGGGTCGGATCCCATGCGGCTACCGTGGTCGCGGCGCAAAAAAAAACGGGGCCCTTGTCTTGTGGACTCGGGCCCCGCCGGACTGCTGTTGTTGTCTTACAGAGGCTTGTGAATCGGCAGTCTCCTGCCGGCAAGCCAGGCGATCTCCTCGGCCGAGAGCGCCTTGTTGTAGATCCGCACCTCGTCGA
>CALMMH010000386.1 GCA_937868145.1 uncultured Phycisphaerales bacterium | reverse complement strand
ACAAGATTTTTCCTTCCTAAAGTAGGCCCAATGTCCATTTTGCAAAAGTCCAATTCCCACTTGGAACTTCCCACTTCAAACCTTCTCTTGATACGGATGCTTCCATGGGGCTCGATACGGCCTCTTGAGCAGGGCGGTCGCCGCAGGATTGTTGACGATCTGTTCGGTCTTCTCGTCCCATGTGATCTTGGCTCCGATGTCATAAGCGATCATCGCCAGCTTGACTGTGGTTGTGGAGCGATATCCTTCTTCGATGGAACAGCCGGCCGGCTTGCGGGTGCGAACGGCCTCCAGGAACTCGGCCATGTGGGCTGTGCCCATGTCCGCGTCGGCTTTGTACTCAATCCGCTCCTGGTTTCTATCCTGCGAAAGGATCACCCAGCGATTGTCCGCGGCGAAGACCGTGCCTTTCTCGCCATAGAAGAAGATCCCGTTCGCAGTCTCCGGCGCGTACTCCTGGGCGCCCCAGATCCGGTGACGCCAGTGGACCGGACAGGTGTCGAAGTCGAACTGAACGGACAGAATGTCCGGCGTGGTGATCTGGTCCTTGAAGTAGTAGAGGCCGCCCGAAGCCTGCACGGACCGGGGCATGCTCTCTCCCAGGATGTAACGAGTGGCGTCGATCAGGTGAATCCCCCAGTCCACGAGGTGCCCGTGCCCGGTCGTTTTTTCGAGCCGCCAGGCGAAGTGCCCGATTTGCGGGGAGTAGGGCAGTTTGGGGGCCGGGCCGCACCAGAGGTTCCAATCGAGCGACGTCGGCGGGTCCTGAGGGGTGGCGTCCCACATGCCGGCGGTGTAATGGATCTGGGCGTCCACCTGGACCACGCGGCCGAGATTGCCCTGGCGGATGTACTCCCGGACTTTCTGGAATGCCGGACTCTGACGTCGCTGGAATCCAATCTGGATTATGTTGGTCCTGTTTCTTGCGGCGTCGACCATCGCCCTCGCCTCGCGGATGTCGTAGGCGAGAGGTTTCTCACAATAGATATCCAGATTCTTGGCGACCGCCGCCAGGAAAGGCAGCGCATGCCAGTGGGGAGGCGTGGCGATGATTACGGCGTTGAGGCCGGGGACTTCCAGGAGGTCTTTGTAGTGTTTGACCGTTTGAGGCCGGGAACCCTGGAGCGTCTCGATCTCATCGGCGCTGCTCGCCAGATGCTCGCTATCCACATCGCAAATGGCGGACACCTGGACGCCGCCGACCTTGAATGCGGCCTTGACGTCCACCATGCCGTACCATCCACATCCGATCAATCCGAGTGCGACCGGCGGCTGCGCCGCCTCGGCCGCAGACGAGCGAGGCAGACTGCCGGCCATAGCCCAAGTTCCCGCCGTTGCCGCCGCGACGAATTCCCGCCGATTCATTCGTTTCATCGCTCCTGCCTTTCTGATCGGAACCCTGTCTTGTGTTGAACCCATGATAGTCCCGGCTCGGGCGATGTCAACCACGATGGAGATCGCGATGATGAGGATCCCGGAATCGGCAATCGCGGGATTGGAGGAGAGGGAAATGTCGATTGGATGCCGTGGCGGCGGGAAACTCGATCGATACTCGAACTTTCCGCTTCTCCGTGGTGTTTCACGGCCCGACAAACAACGACGGCAACGGGACGCAAATCCGAATCCTCGATGCTGCCGGCGCAGCGTCAATCACGGTTGCACGAACGGGCACAGCGACCGTCGGCTCGATTGTCAGGATTTCGTTGTTACGCCCAGGAGGAAGAGAAGCATCACAAACATGGTCAGGAACATCTCGTTCATAATTTTCTACCGCCCCAAATAACCATGGTGCGATTCTACCCTGTCGGCTGTCAACAATCAAGAGGAAATTGCTTCGGCCCTCCGCAAAACCACAAGAATCTGCGACGAACCCTCGTAGGCGATGCAAAAACGCGAGTTTCTGGGACTCTGCTCGATGTTTTTTTCTCGGAGTTCCGGTCGGTCCGCGACGCGATGTCGCGACATCGCCGGGGATTCGATTTCTCTTGCCTGACTGTGAGATTCTGGGGGAAGCGTGATCCTGTTTTGTGGTGTACTGGGGCAAACCCCATGAGGTTCCCGAGAATAACCCGGATTCCTGTACGCGCAAGACATCGTCGGATTTCCCCTAATTCCCTCGGGTGAAATCGTGATTCACCGGGAGAAGATCGCCAGGGGGATCTCAGACGCTGCGGCCTTCGTCCCGCAGGGAACCACCGGGCACACAGGTCCCGGGGACATCGATCGACTCGTCGAAGTCCGCAATGACATGGAAAGCGGACTTGTCAAATCGACTAAAGTCCGCGGCGTCCTCCTGGCCGGCGTTTGTGAATCGTTCTCACCGAGGAGACGGCGGTCGTCCCTATCCGTTGAGGACCCACCCGTCGCGGTACTGTTTGCGGATGTACCTGTCGGCCTCGGGACAGTTGGTCGCCTTGAGGTTCTTGGCGTCCCAGTCGAGTTTCTTGCCGACGGTGACCACGATCTCCTTCTCCTCGTTGCCGTCCTTCATCTTTCGCTTGACCACTTCGCCGAGGCGGTACGACACGAGCGACAGAAGGTTGTTCTCGATCAAGGCGCCGGAGTAGTCGAAATTACACGTCGTCTGCTTGTCGGTCTTGCAGGCGTGGATCCATTCCGCGTGATGTCCCAACGACGGCGGGATCAGCTCTTCGGGCTTGGGCGAGCGGTAGTGCGTCATGTCGCCGCTGGTGGGCATCAGGATGCGGAAATCGTAATCGCACAGAAGATATCCCTTATCGCCATTGAACAGAACGCCCTTGAACAATTCGTCGCGGTCGAAGATCTTGGTCGGCATCCCGGGCTTCTTTCCGCCATCGTACCAATAGACCTTGACCGCCGGACGCCAGTCATTGGCGGGGTGGTCCCACTCGGCCGTCAGCCATTGCGGGCACGTGTCGGAGCTGATCGCGGTCCCCTCCGTCTGGCAGGTCGTCGGCAGACGCAGGTCCAGCGCCCAGTAGGGCATGTCCATCATGTGGCTGCCCATGTCGCCGATCTGGCCGCTGCCGAAGTCCCAGAAGCGGTTCCAACCCAGGCAGCCGCCCTCGAGGTACCCCGCGTTGAACGGATGGTGCGCCGACGGTCCGATCCAGAGGTCCCAGTCGAGCCCTTCCGGCACGGGCTGGGCGGGCAGGTAGTCGCCGCCTTTGGGTTCGCGGCTGCACCAGACGTGCACTTTCTTGACGGTTCCGATCGCGCCGCCGCGGATCAACTCCACCATCCGGCGATAGTTGTCGCTGGCGTGGATCTGCGTGCCCATCTGCGTGGCGATCTTGCTCCTGTTCTTGATGTAGGTCTCGCGGACCATCCGGGCCTCCTCGACCGAGTTGGCCAGCGGTTTTTCGCAGTAGACGTGCAGGCCGCGGTTCATCGCCCAGGTGTTGACGAAGGCGTGCGTGTGGTCGGTGGTCGCGCAGACCACGGCGTCGATATCTTTCTGTTCGAGGCACTTTCGCCAATCGACGTACTTCTTGGCCTGGGGGAACTGCTTTGCCGCTTCGGCCAGGTTCTTCGCGTTGACGTCGCAGAGGGCCACGATGTTCTCGCTCTTGACCCCGTCGAGATCTCCCGCGCCGCGACCGCCGACGCCGATGGCGGCGATGTTGAGCTTCTCGTTTGGCGAGTTGCCCGCTTTGAGGATTCCCGACTTGAGAATGGTCACGCCGGCTCCCAAAGCCGCAGTGTGGGTGAGGAACGCGCGTCGATTCAGGTGCTGACTCATGGATGGCCTCCCTTTGTCACAGATCTCTGTTTCTCCAGCTTGCACATGGCCAAAGGGTACTTGTCGGGGCGGACCGGTTCAAGGATATTCTTCTTTGGACACGAAGCGCCTTCTCTGCACATTTCCATCAAAGATGGTGAACTTGAGCGGCAACGACATGTATTAAAACTGGACTTTTGCAAAATGGCCAGTTAGAAAAGGGCTGATCGAACGGTCATGTCCGACGCCGTATGTTCTATAATGCGAGAGTGGTATGGGATTGACGCGACAAGATGGGGAGACAGGATCGCAACGAGGGGGTCTACGACGCGACGTAGCAGGGGGAATCCTGATTTTGACGTTGTGCGGCTGCGCCACCCAGCGCGTCACCGACCCGGAGCGGACGGCCACGGAGCAGTTCCTGATTTCCGAGGCCGTCAGAGAGGCGGTGGCGCCTTTGAGCTTCGACGTCCTTCATGGCCGCCACGTTTTCGTGGACGACCGGTTTTTCGGCTCGCCTGACAAGGCGTTTGTCTTGGGGGAACTTCGGGCCAAGCTGCTGTTGGCGGGGGTGCAACTGGCGTTCGACATGCGGGACGCCGAGATCATTCTCGAAGTGCGCAGCCCCGGTGTGGGCATCGATCGCTACGACAACCTCATCGGTATCCCGGCCATCGGCGCCGCCGCGGGGTCGGCATCAACCGCCGCCGGGGCGCCCACAGGCATCATCACGCCGGAAGTGGCCATCGTCAAGGAGGTCAAGCAGGTGAGCTTCGCCGGCGTCGCCTACGTCGCCTATTGGGTCAACACCGGAGAAGTCGTGGCCAGTTCGGGACCCTCGGTCGGCCGTGCCTATCGCGACGACTGGTGGATCCTCGGTTTCGGCCCTCGCACGCTCGGCACCATTCCCCCCGTGGATCATCACGTCGAATGATGCTCCGCCGCTTGTCCGAATCTCGCGTGAAGTTCGCGGCTCCTATGGGAACGTTTGGCTGAACTGAGACACTGTATGTTGCGATGGGCGATTCGAGTTCTGGTTGTCTTCGTCGTGCTGATTTTGGCGGCTGCGGGGATCGTTCACTTCGTTATCGAGAGTCAGTGGCTCAGCGGTTTGATCCTGGCGAAAGCCGGAGACGCGATCGGGCTGGACGTGACGGCGGATTCGGTCTCGGTCGGATGGGGCGGACGGACGACGATTCGCGGCGTCGCGGTCGCCGCACCTTTGACCGGCGACGTGGTCCTCGCGGCCGAGAGGATCGAGGTGCGGCACGAGATGATCCCTTTGCTGATCCTCGGGCGGCCGGTCAATGTGCGGTCGGTGCAGGTGGACGAGCCGCAGGTGTTTCTGCGACGATACGAGGACGGCCGCTGGAACGCCCAGGACGTTTGGACCCGGGTCCGCACCGAACGAGACGCTCCCGACCGGAAAAAGGCAATCCGGCTGCCGGCGGTTGTGATTCAAAACGCCCACGTTCACATCGCAGAGCCCAACGGTCTGACGCAGACGGTGGGGCCGGTGACTTTCCACGGGGAGCCGCAAGGGCGTCTGCTTTGGCAATTTGATCTCCAGACGCCGGAAACCGTCGGAGTTCAGGGGCGAGTGGCGTCGGGCCGGGATTGGACGCATGACCTCGGATTCTCCGTCGCGGGCATCGAGCCGTTGGTGCGTCGCCTTGTCGGGAGCGATCTGAAGCCGATTCGCGTGCGGGGCCGATGGGAGGGCAAAGTCCTTCAAGGCTCGCTCGCGGGAACCCTCCATCTCGATGCGTTGGCGGTCGGACCGGTGGCGGCGCACGGCGCCATTGTCATACGGGCCGGGGCCGACGAGATCGTGGCAGCCGCGGAGGATCTGGTCATCAGCGAGCCCAACCTCGCGGGGCAGGAAATTCGTCTGGCCCGCGGCTGGATTCGCATGACCGATGAACGGATCCAGGTGGAACAGCTTGCGGTGGCGTCGAGTCAGTTGATGACGCAGGTCAACGGCGAGTGGGACCTCCGCACGCGATCCGGCGGGTTCTCGGGCTCTTGGGCGGTTGCGGCGGATGGCCAGGCGGATCGCTGCAACGGAACGTACCAAGCGACAATCAAGTCACCGCAGTTCGGCCGTAAGATGGCCCGTGTGAGCGTCAATGGCGATGCGATGGCTTCGTTCGGCGAGATGGCGGTTGCGGCGACTGTCGAAGGCAGCGGGCCCGACTGGGGGCGATCCCAATGGCAGATCTCTGTTCCGACGTTGCATTGGAGCCGAGAGGGCAAAGAGGTGGATCTGGCCGGGACTGCGGCCGAGGTCCACGTCGCATGGCCTGAGATTCGCCTGACCGATCTGCTTGTGCCGGGCGCCGAGACGACCGACGCCAATGCGGTCTTCGACCCGAACACGCGCCGGTGGTCGGTCCGTTTGGCGGTGGAGGACGTGCCGCACCTGGCGCCGTGGGGCCTCAAG
>CALMMH010000385.1 GCA_937868145.1 uncultured Phycisphaerales bacterium | reverse complement strand
AGGGGTCCGGGGACGGCGTCCCCGGCGGCCGGTCGTTGCCCCAATTCCAAGTACGTAAAAGCCGGATGAGCCGTAACAACGCCGTCGCCCCAACGAATACCTGAAGCGGCGGCGTTGAATGGTTCATTCTGTTCACGGCTGGTCGTCGGGCAACTTGGGCGGCGCCGGCGGTTCCGGCATGGGGCCATTGCCCGCCACCAGTCGCATCTCCCGAAGGCCGCCAAGGCTTTTCAGGGTTTCGGTCATCTGGTCCAATCGTTGATCCACCATCCAGTGAATCGTATCTTCCTCGTCGGGAGAGCCCGCCTTGAAACCCGTGAGCAGTTCGAGACCTTCGTCAACCGTGCGGATCGGGTAAATGTGAAATTCGCCGTCGGCGATGGCCTGCCGCACGTCTTTGCGGAGGATCAGGTTCCTGACGTTGCTCCGGGGGATGCAGACGCCTTGTTGGCCGGTCAGCCCGAGGGTCCGGCAGACGTCGAAGAATCCCTCGACCTTCTCGTTGACGCCGCCGATGGCCTGAATCTGCCCCCACTGATTGACCGATCCGGTGATGGCGATGTCCTGGCGGATGGGCGCCTCGGCCAGAACCGAGACCAGGGCATAGATCTCCGCGGCGCTGGCGCTGTCGCCTTCGATGCCGTTGTACGTCTGCTCGAACGCCAGACTGGCCGACAGGGTGAGCGGCCTCTTCTGTCCGTACTTATTTCGCAGAAAACCGGTGATGATGAGCACGGCTTTGTCGTGCGTCCTGCCCGAGAGCCTCGCCTCCCGTTCGATGTTGATCACACCGTCCGATCCCAGCCCGATCGACGCCGTGACCCGGATGGGTCGGCCGAACGCGTAATCGCCCAGATCGACAACCGCCAGGCCATTGACCTGGCCGATTCGGGCATCGTGCGTGTCGACCAGCAGCGTTCCTTCTTCGATCAACTCGCGGATCTTCTCGGCGATTCGGTCGGATCGGAAAACGCGGTTCTCCAAGGCTTCCTGGACGTGAGAGGCTTGGACGAGGTCGGAGCCTCGGATGCGTGCGAAGTAGTCCGCCTCGCGGATCAGGTCGGCCGTCTCGGAGAATCGGGTGAGCAGCTTGGTTCGGTCGCCGGCTCGCCTGGAGCCGAACCGGATGATCTCGCCCACCGCGTTGCGGTCGAATGGCTTGAGATGCTCGTTTTGGGCGATGGTGGCGACGAACCGAGCGTACTGCATCTGCTCTTTCTCGCCGCGGGGCATCTCATCGCCGAAGTCTGCCTTGACTTTGAAAATGGAGGAGAACTCCTCGTCGTAGAATCGCAGCATGTAGTACAGCATGGGGTCGCCCACGACCACGACCTTTGTGTTGATGGGAATGGGCTCGGGCCGCAAATCGCCCGTGCTGAAGTGCAGCCAGGGGTTGAAGTTCTCCAATTGATGGCTGCCGCTCTTGAGCGTGCGTTTGAGGTTCTTGTACACGAACGGCTCGGTCAACGCGTCTTCGATGTTGAAGATGAGATAACCGCCGTTGGCCCGCAGGAGACTGCCCGACTTGATCTGCGTGAAATCCGTGACGAGCCGGCCCCGTCGGTCGACGATGCGGTCGATGCTCCCGAAGAGGTTGCGATAGGTGGGAGCCTCCTCGACGATGATCGGGGCGGTCTTGGTCTGGCTGTTGTCCACGATGACGTTGATTCGGTACTCGATGAACTGACGGTCCGTGTCCGGACCCATTAGGTCCTGGAACTGAGGCGGAACGGACTGGGCCGGGCTTCGCTCGCGGAAATCGGCCAGGTTTTCCAGAATATGGTTGCGGACGTGGTCGAGGTACTGGAGCACCCGGCGGTTGTCTGTGTGGGACTGTTTGATGGCCTCGATCAGCGGCGCGACCACGTAGCCGGCGAATTGCCGCTCAACGTCCCGCACCTCGTCCGTGAGGCTCTGCACCATCTGCCGTTGATCCTGCATGAGCCTGGCCACTTCCCGGGCCAGTTCCCTCTCTCCGTCGGCGATTCGATCCCGTTCCTCCGGCGGCAAGGTTTCGAGCTGCTGCGGATTGTCGGCGACTTTGCCGTCGATGTGAGGCAGGAAGGAGATTTGGCCCGTCGGCAGGAAGGCGACCTCGAATCCGCGTTCCTTGGCCCTGTCGCTGAGGCGATTGGTGAGATCGTCGAGCTTGCTCTCGTATTTTCGGCTGAGCTGTTCTTTCTCTTCGCGAAACTCCTGCTGGCGAAACGCCTTGGGAAGAGCCTCTTTCAGTTGAAGGATGAGATGGCTCATCTCCTTTTCGAATTGGCGGCCCTGACCGGGTTTGAGGCTGATGGCCCACGGCTGGTCGGCATCCTCGAAGTTGTGCACGTAGATCCAGTCGTCGGGCGCGACGGATCCGTCGAGATGCCGTTTCAGGCTTCGTCGAATGGTCTCCATCTTGCCGGTTCCGCTCAGGCCGGCGGCGAAGATGTTGTAGCCGTGCTGGCGGATGCCCAGACCCACCTCCAACGCGGACATGGCCCGGCGCTGACCCACGATTTCGTCCAGCGGCTCGATCTCGGCCGTCGTCGCAAATCGCAGAGCGTCCAAGTCCACGCTGGAATCCGTGTCCTCGGCGGGCAGTTCGTCGACCGGCAGGGCCGGGTGAAGCCTGTGTGTCGTCGGTTCGAGGATCTCTACACCGTGCATTCCGTCAGGTTGCATGTGGTTCATAGCCCCTCTCCTGGGTGTGCGTTGGCTTGAGCAGGGTCAGCGTCAGGACCCCGTCCTGCCAGCGGCTCTGGATTCGTCCCCTGTCGATGTCGTCCTGGAACTCGAACATGCGGGCGAATCCGCCGTCCGGCCGCTCACAGAGATGAGTCGTGCGTTCCTCGTCACAAGGCCGCAACTGGCGTTTGCCTTCGATCTTGAGAGTCCTTCCCTCCGTTTGGATTCGGACGTCCTGGTCGGCGACCCCGGGCAGATCGATCTCGATGAGGAACGACGTGTCGTCTTCGCGAATGTCCACGGGCGGATTCCATTGCGCCCGGCCCCACGGCCGATGGATCAATTCGTCGAACAGGGAGTGGATTTCGTACTGGTGGAAGTGAAGCGCGCGGCGTCCGGTCGTGGTCTGTCGCTGGCGTACTTGGATTGTGCGAATGTACTCGCCCGAGGCGTCCATCCCCGATCCTTTCATTTTCCGCCGACCCTACGGTTCGCGCCGGGGGCCCTCAATAAGGATTATCCTCGGGTCGGGACGCAGATTCCTTCCGCACGGCGAATGTGGCGATATAGGGGATGGACGCGGGATGATTGAGGGAAGTCCCTATGTCCGGGAGAATGTGTCGGCCGTAGAGTATGGCGAAACGAAATCCATTTCTTGCCTGCCGCCGGGCAAGATCAGACAAGTGGCGCGGCACTTCTTAACAGAAGGATGCGTGGTTGACCCCACGCATCTTTCTTCATTTTCGGAGAACAGAGTCCCCACGTCGGCCTTGTGGGCGACCCGTGCCTGCCTTGGAGATGCACGAACTCGCACCGGCTATCCAGAATATGTGAGGCGGCGGCAGGATCAGATCCTGACGGTTCGCGTACTGTGAGGGGGTGCAGGCGGGATGAATATCTGGATGATGACGAATACGTACACGCCGTTTGTGGGAGGCGTGGCGAGGTCCGTGGCCGTGTTCACGCGGGAGTGTCGAAAGGCCGGCCATCGGGTGCTCGTGGTGGCGCCCGTGTATGAGGGAGCGCCGCAGTCGGAGCCCGACGTGGTTCGCGTCCCGGCCATTCAGAACTTCAACGGCAGCGATTTCTCGGTGGCGTTGCCGGCGCCGGGATATCTCGGCCGAGCGGCTTTCGAGACCGCTCGGGAATTCTCGATGGATCGCTGCGTCCGCGATCTGCTGACGGTATATGAGCGTCTGGTGGAGCGGCAGGCGGTGTCGCCAAAGGATGACAGCGTATGGCGGCAGACCATGGAGGAGGTCAAGGGCGAGTGGGAGCTTCTCAGGAACGTGGCCGGGGCGGTCGGGCACGCGATCGCCAAGTAGACTCCTCGATTCAAGCCGGCGTCACTTCTCCACGACGATGGCGGAAGTGGGGCATTCGTCCACCGCCTCCTGCGTCGCCTCCTGAAATTCCTCGGGCACTTCGTCCACCTTGACTTGTGCGATGTCCTCTCCCATCTCGAAGACGTCCGGGCAGATCTCGATGCACCGGCCGCAGGCGATGCAGTCCTCAGTCACGCGGGCTTTCATGGTTCTCTCCTTCCATCAGGGGTCTGGTGTGCGCGTGTTCGCCCGCCTTCGAGGCCAGGTCCTCAATAGACAGGACTCCAACCGCCATGCCGGAGGAATCGAGTACGATCAACTGCTCGGCATGGCTGATTTCCATGATTTCAATGGCTTTGTCGATGTCGTCGTCCTGCCGACAGCAGGCGGCCCCAAATATCATGAAGCTTCGGATCGGCGTGATCTGGGGATCAACGTCGCCTGGCAGAGCGTCCGAGACGAGATTCTGCTCTGTGATGATGCCCACGATCCGGCGATTTTCCACCACGGGAAGCATGTCCGACCCCAGGGCCTTCATCCGATCCGCCGCTTCGCTGAGCATCGCGCTGGAACTGATCTGGCATATGTGTCTGCTCATAACGTCCCGTGCCTCCACAGCTTACCTCCGTGCCGATCCCTCTGGAAACAGAGCGCTGCGCGGCCCCGCAGCCAAGTTCTTGATTACCCGCTTGACCACAAGGTCGGTAGTAGGAATATGCTCAATTCCTACGGTTGTACGCAGGGGCCTGATGTGCGGTTCAACGGAGTTGTGACGCTGCGTCCCCCGAGTGGAGGTCGGCTTTGCCCATGTGCGGCGGAGGGGTGGCGACGATGGTTCTCGCGGTTGACAACGCATCCTCGCAGACAAATACAGGGGGAGAATCAGCAGAACTCTCAACGGTGCGCCTCAACCGTGTTCGTATAGGAACCCGGGTGTACGAGTACTACGAACGTACGAGGTACTGGAAGTGATGTTATGGCAACGGCAACGATCAGAGCGGATTCGACGCTGAGCCGGCAGGTGCACGACTTCGTCCTGCGGGACTTCACGCCCCATTACGGTCAGTTGGACAAGGAGTTCGGGTCCGACCCCCTCTGGCGGAAGTTCCTCGAATTGGACACGGAGTTGTGGCTGGACTCGGGCAATTTCGAGGCGGTCGAAGGGATTTGGACGCGTGAATACTCCGGCCTGACGACCAACAACACGCTGCTGAGCAGGGAGATCGTGACGGGAGCGTACGACGAACTGATCGCCCAGGCGGCGGATCTGCTGTCGCAGTTTCCCGATCTGACGGCCCGCCAGTCCCGGTTGGAGATGGCGTTCATTCTGAACGCGGCGCACGCGCTTCGGCTCGTCGAGCGGTTCGACACCCACGTCTCCGTCGAGGAGCACACCGACCTGGCGCACGAACTGGAGGAATCCGTGGAGTACGCCCGGCGGTATTACGCGATCTGCCCCGAGCGATTCTATGTCAAGATCCCGTTCACGCCGGCGGGGCTGCTGGCGACGCGGCGGGTCCGGCAGGAAGGCATCCCGGTCAACCACACGCTCGGCTTCTCCGCACGGCAGAACTACGTCATCACCCGGTTGGCTTCTCCCGCCTTCGTGAACGTCTTCCTGGGCCGGCTCAACAGCTTCATCGTCGACAACCATCTGGGCAGCGGCGACTACCTGGGAGAAAAGGCCACGCTGGCTTCCCAGCAGGCGATCCGCTCGCTCCGGGAGAGCCTGGGGTATGAGACACGCCAGATCGGGGCCAGCTTCCGTTCCTACGAACAGTACCTGAACCTGGCGGGCATCGACGTGATGACCTCGCCTCCGAATGTGGCCAGAGAGCTGTTGGATCGCAGGAACGAGGTGCCCCCCATCGAGAACCAGCTCGGCCAGAACTTCGTCCCCGGCATCGACCGCGGCGTCGATGTCCGCCGGATCGGGCTGGACACGCTTTGGCGCATCGAAGACAAACTCGTCGCCTGCGTGGACGCGCTCGAACGCGAGGACCTCGATTCCTTCGGGGCTGAGACTCTCGTGGATTTCTTCGAGTCGCACGGCTGCAGCGACTTCCTCGTACGCTGGAGCAATCCGGAAATCGAGGTCAGCGCCGCGGAGGGCAAGATCCCCAAACTCGCCCACTGGGCGACCCCGCTGGCCGACGGCTCCATCGGGCTGGACAGCCTGATGAATCTCGCCGGCTTCAACAGTTTCGCGGCCGACCAGAAGAAGATGGACGCCCACGTTCGGGAGGTGTTGAGCGGGACCAGCTCGCATCGCCATCGTGGCCGATGACCCCCTTAGAACTGGAGAATGAGGCTCAAGCCGTACTCGAACGTGTTGTTCTTGGGCTCGTAGTACCCCTCGCTGGAGACATCCGACTCGTCGACCCACCAGTACCGCAGGAAGGGTCCGAGACCGACGTCGAAACCTTCTCCCTTGTGCAACAGGTCCAGGAACAAACCTGCGCCGAATCCCGGCCACTGCCAGTTCCGAACCTCGGGCAAACTGGGGTCTGCGTTGTCCAGGTGCGAGATCTGGCGCCCGACGAGCAGCACGTCGAACTCGCCCGTCAGGCCCAGGTTCCATCGATCCGCCAGATAGAAGTCCTTGCGAACGCCCAGGGGAATGTAGACGTAATTCGATTCCCGCTCGTAACCGCCGGCCTGCTTCGAGGAATCATCGTTCAGGTAGCGGTATCCCAGGCCCGCGTAGGCGGCGCTGAGGGGGTCCGTCGGCCGCCAGTGATACGACCAGAGCAGTCGCACGTCGAACAGGAAGTCGTCGGTGCCGCTGGTGGAAAGCGGCGTGCTGTCCATGTAGGACCCGTCGTAGTCGACTTCGCCGGCGCTGATCCGGCCGTCGAGCTTGAGCATGGACCAGGCGATCACGTTGGGGTCTCCGCTGTCCAGGGCGTTCATGCCGGCGATCCGGTGTCGATGGAACGTGACAAAGCCGGTGACGCCGTAGAGAGTCCCCTCGTTCGTCATGACGCCGGGCTCTTTGTAGCGGTAGTGGGACACCTCAGGGGCGATCCGCCAGGTCGGCGGTTCTGCCAAATCCCGCGGCTCCGCGTCTCCCGATGCGTCAACCGACCCTGCGAACAACACGAACAACGACAACACCGTCTGTCCTATCATGCTCAATGATCCTCCATAATCACGGCCTAAGTGTATGCGCCGGCAGAGGAAGGTAAAGCGCAAAATGTCGAGAACCCCGTTCGGCCGCGAAGTCTCATTTGAAAGCCCGCTCGTAAATCGCCGTGGCGTCGTCGACCGTCAGCTTGATCGGCGTGATTTCGAACAGCTTGCCCATCGTATGGAAGGCGTTCTCCGCCAGTCGCCGGGCATCGCTGCGCTGGACGCCGAAATCGCTGAGCTTGTGGTCCTGGAGGCCGACCTTGCGGATGAGCTTCTTAAGGCCCGCGATGAACGCCATCGCCTGCTCCTTCTTGGACATGCCGTCGAGCTTCTCGCCCATGGCTCTCGCCAAGTTGGGGAAGCGGCTCGGGTTCCGCTCGGCCAGGTAGTTGAAGTACGCGACCGAGAGCATCGTCAAGCCCGCCCCATGCGGGACGTTCGGGAAGCACGCGCTCAAGGCGTGCTCCATCGAGTGGTGCGAGATGCAGCACGAGAACGACTCGCACATGCCGGCCTCCGTGTTGGCCCAGGCGAGCTTGGTTCGCGCCTCCATATTGCGGCCGTCTTTGACCGCGATCGGCAGGTACTTCGTGATCAGGCTCACCGCCTCCAACGCCAGATGGTCGCTCGTCGGCTGGTTGCACGTGGCTAGGTAGCTCTCGACCGAATGGAAGAACGCGTCCATGCCGGTGTAGGCGGTCTGCGACGGCGGCACGCTCACCATCAACTCGGGATCGACGATCGACAGCGTCGGGAAGGTCAGCGCGTTGCCGTAACCGATCTTCTCGTTCGTGTCGCTCTTGGTGATGACGGTCCAGGGGTCGGCCTCGGTTCCGGTGCCTGCGGTCGTCGGGATCGCGACGATGGGCAGGGCCCCCTTGGCGGGCGTCTTGCCCTTGCCGCTGCCGGCCAGGATGTAGTCCCAGTACCGGCCGGGGTTCTTCGCCATCACGGCGATGCTCTTGGCCGAGTCGATCGTGCTGCCGCCGCCCAGGCCGAGGACGAAGTCGCACTTCTCCTGTCTGGCGATCTTGGCCCCTTCCTCCACGTGCTCGACGACCGGGTTCGGCAGGATCTTGTCGTAGACGACGGAGCTGGCCCCGTTCTTCCGCAGGAGTTGGGCGACCTGCTTGAGATAGCCGTGCTTCCTCATGGCCCCCGAGGCGCCGATGACGATCAACGCCTTCCTTCCCGGCAGGAACGGCGTCGTCCCCAGTTCTGCCAGCTTCCCGCACCCGAACAGAACTCGCGTCGGCATATAGAGACTGAAATCAAGGTTCATGGCATCTCCCTGTCAAAAAGAGCAAACGGCACGATCTTCAACGGCCGGCCATCTTACCAACTCCGTCCCCGGATGCAACGCCGTCGCACAAACGAACCCAATCCCCGAATAGGCGGGAAGAGACAAGACCGGCCGACTT
>CALMMH010000384.1 GCA_937868145.1 uncultured Phycisphaerales bacterium | reverse complement strand
TGGAGGCTTTATGATTACAGTCGAAATTCCTTTGAAACAGCCATGCAAAGAGCAGATCTGCTGGGCGATTTGACCACCGCCGTTCGCGCCAAGGGCATCCACATGGGCATCTATTACTCGCTTTATGAATGGTACAACCCGCTCTGGGCGACGGACCGGGCGTTGTACGTCGAGAAGCACATGTTTCCGCAGTTCAAAGACGTGGTGACCCGGTACAAGCCTGAAGTGATCTTCTCCGACGGCGAATGGGATATGGACAGCAAGGACTGGCGGAGCGAAGAGCTGATGGCGTGGCTGTTCAACGAGTCGCCGGTCAGGGACAGCGTGGTCATCGACGACCGCTGGGGCAAGGACTCCCGACACAAGCACGGCGGCTACTACACGACGGAATATGCCGCCGGACTCACCAGCGGAGCGCATCCTTGGGAGGAATGCCGGGGTATGGGCCACTCGTTCGGGTACAGCCGGACCGAAGCCCTCTCGGACTACCGATCCGCGAGGGAAATGGTCCTGATGCTGATCGACATCGTCAGTCGCGGCGGCAACCTGCTGCTGGACATCGGTCCGGCGGCCGACGGCACGATCCCGGTCATCATGGAAGAGCGACTGACTCAGATCGGCGACTGGCTCAAGGTCAACGGCGAGGCCATCTACGGCACCCGAAACTGGAAGAACACCATTCAGTGGACCGACGGCAAACGACCCGATGTCGGCTATGGCAAGGAATACATGGCCAAGTACGACATCGCCGAACTGACGGGCAAACCGACCGGCGACAAGGCCGTTATTGAGGCGTTCTTCACAACAAAGGATGACACACTGTATGTCATCACGCCGCGATGGCCCGGTGAGAAACTCGTTGTCAAGGATGTCGAAGTCGCCCCGAATGCCACTGTAACGATGTTGGGCGTCGCGCAATCTATTCGCTGGGACCGGTCGGGGTCTGCTCTCACGATCCGGGTGCCCGCGTTGTCGGCCGACGATGTGCCGTGCCAGTATGCGTATGTCTTTAAAATTACAGGAGTTAAGTAAGGCTTGACACTTCGAACTTTCCGCTCCGGCGTCCCTATGGACGTCGGACAGGGTCCTCGTCCCCGTGGCAAATTGGCGGGAAATAGAATTGCTTGCGTACCCCGGACCGGTATAATTGAACCTCTTTGAGAGCCCCTGGCCCGGGGTTTGGCGGTTGGGGATTTCGGACACGCCCCGGAGGATGGGGGCTGTTCGTCTGTGCAGGCACCTGGAAAAGATGGTCACTTGCGCCGAGTGGAGCGGCCGAAACGGCCGTTTCGCAATAAACAGAGGATTGTAAGCGTTCTTCCAGTGAAGAAACGCTTTTGCCGGAATGGTGTGCAGCGCACACCCTACAGTCTTTTGGATAAGGAGGTTACGAGATGGCAAGACCTGTAACGCTTTTCACCGGTCAATGGGCGGACCTGCCGCTGGAGACGCTGGCTCAGAAAGCAAAGAGTTGGGGCTATGACGGCTTGGAATTGGCCTGCTGGGGCGACCACTTCGAGATTGACAAGGCCCTCAAGGACGACAACTACTGCAAAGCCAAGCGCGCCATGCTCGACAAGTACGGCCTGAAGGTGTTCGCCATCTCGAATCACCTCGTCGGCCAGTGTATTTGCGACAACATCGACGGCCGGCACAAGGCCATCATTTCGCCGGAGATCTGGGGCGACGGCAAGCCCGAAGGCGTTCGTCAGCGAGCCGCTCAGAACATGATCGACGCCGCCAAGGCGGCCAAGAAGCTCGGCATTGGCGTCGTCAACGGTTTCACCGGCAGCTCGATCTGGCACATGCTGTACTCCTTCCCGCCGGCCTCGAAGGATATGATTGACGCCGGTTATGCGGACTTCGCCAAGCGGTTCATTCCCATCCTA
>CALMMH010000383.1 GCA_937868145.1 uncultured Phycisphaerales bacterium | reverse complement strand
AAACTCCCGACCGACCCCGGCCGGCTCGTCGGCGGGATCTACGCAGCCAACACGGTCGGCGCGATCCTCGGCTCACTGGCCTTCAGCATGGTCCTGATCCCCCGCTTGGGCACACAGGGCAGCGAGCGGGTCATGATCGCCGCGGCGGCTTTGGCCGCGATCCTGGCCCTGGCGTTCGCGAAAGGAATGCAGGCCGAAGACCCGCAGCCCTCTCACCTCATGTCCCTGTTGCGTTTTGCGTTGCCCGTTACGACCGCCATCGCCGCCGTGGGCACCCTGCTGATCTGGCGCGTCCCTCCAATCCCGCCGGCTCTGGTCGCCTATGGCCGCTACCTGCCCACGCGGACGACGATAGCCGACGTCCTCTATGTCGGCGAAGGGATGAACGCCACGATCGCGGTGACGCAGCTGGACAATACGGTGACCAGCTTCCACGTCTGCGGCAAGGTCGAGGCCTCGACCGAGCCGGCGGACATGCGGCTCCAGCGGATGCTCGGCCACCTCTCGGCCCTCGTGCACCCCAAGCCCCGCTCGGTCCTGGTCGTCGGCTGCGGCGCGGGCGTCACCGCGGGCTCCTTCCTGCTGCACCCCGACGTCGAGCGGATCGTCCTGTGCGAGATCGAGCCGCTGATTCCCAAGGTCGTCTCGATCTACTTCGCCCGCGAGAACTACAACCTCGTGAACGATCCGCGGGTCGAGATCGTCTACGACGACGCGAGGCACTACATCCTCACGACGCAGGAGAAGTTCGACGTCATCACCTCGGACCCGATTCATCCATGGGTGAAAGGCTCCGCGGCTCTCTACACCCGCGAGTACTTCGACCTCTGCAAGCGGCGTCTCAATCCCGGCGGCGTCGTCACGCAATGGGTCCCGCTCTACGAGAGCAGCGAGGACGTGGTCAAAAGCGAGATGGCGACCTTCTTCACCGCCTTCCCTCAGGGCACAATCTGGAGCAACGACATCGAAGGCGAAGGCTACGACGTGGTCCTTCTCGGCCGGACCGAGCCGTTCCAGATCGACGTGGACGCCCTCCAGCAGCGTCTGAACCGCGAGGACCACCGCCGCGTGGCCGAGTCTCTGACGGAGGTGAACTTCTCCTGTGCGACGGACCTCCTGTCCACCTACGCCGGCCGGGGCCCCGATCTGGTCGACTGGCTTAAAGACGCCCAAGTCAACACGGACCGAAACCTCCGCCTCCAATACCTGGCGGGCATGG
The DNA here is from genome assembly GCA_937868145.1 of uncultured Phycisphaerales bacterium. Lineage (GTDB taxonomy): Bacteria > Planctomycetota > Phycisphaerae > Sedimentisphaerales > Anaerobacaceae > PLanc-01. The sequence goes on along the minus strand of CALMMH010000383.1, from coordinate 1,098 downwards.
GTCTCAACGCCTATCGCGGCGACGAAATCTACGCCAAGATCCTCAGCTACCGCAAGTTCCCCGAGTCTCTCTTCACCGGCTCGGCGGCCGAGAAATTCAAACTCCGAGACGCGATCGGGAATCCGAAATAGGTTTCCCCTCAAGGCTTCGTTTCGCCACGGACACCCGGCGCTGCAATCCCATGCATTCTCTGTGGAGCGGCCTTGAGAAGTTCCATCACTTGCCCGTAGGAGCCTTGGCGTGCGCAGTCCATAGGCGTTCGGCCGGCCCTGGTCTGGACGTTCGGATCAGCGCCATGGGCCAGGAGCAACTTCACGACGCTGAGGTGGCCATCGCGCGACGCCGAATGCAGTGGGGTCCATCCCGAGACACTCGTAGCGTTCACGTCCGCCCCGCGCTCGATCAACACCTCCGCCACGGTCTTGACCCCGTTGGCGGCGGCGACGTGCAGCGGCGTGAACCCACGCCGATTCCGGGCGTCGCTGTCGGCGCCCGCCGACAGGAGGACCTCTACGAGGCGGGCATTGCCATACTTGGATGCGGCTTCATGCAGGAGCGAGTCTCCATGATCGTATGCGTCGTTGGCGTCAGCGCCGTGAGCGATCAGCACCTGAGCCAGATCCGCAGACCCGCGACGCACCGCAATACCAAGGTGTTCCCGACGGATGGGGATTCCACCGGCGATCAGTAGTTCGGCGACATCGGCGAAGCCTTGCCGGACGGCAACGTCGAGATCGGCGGGCTGGACCTCTGCGCCGGGAGCCATGAGTTCTTTCACCACGTCCGTGTGCCCTCCCTTAACGGCCTCCTTCAGGTGCGTCATATCGATCCGAACGCCCCTCTCCAACAGCATCTCAACGAAGACCAGATGGCCGTTTCGGGCGGCCACGTGAAGCGGCGAGGAACCGCTGGCGTATTCGTCGCCCGTCCAGCCACGAACTCTTACGATCGAATCGTGACTCGCATGCGGATCGGGGTCCGCTCCAGCGGCCAGCAGAAGTTCGGCAATCTCCACTTGCCCATCGAGGGCCGCGTAGTGCAAGGGCGTGTAGTCATACCCTCCGACCAAGCCCTCGCTGCGCCACCCGCGCACGTCCG
>CALMMH010000382.1 GCA_937868145.1 uncultured Phycisphaerales bacterium | reverse complement strand
TGGGTGAGTGGAACCACGTCGCTTTGACCTATGACGGAACCACCGCCAGGGTCTACGGCAATGGCGTCGAGGTCGGCTCCGCGGCCAAGAACTGGAACCTCGTGCTCAGCCGCGCGTTCCTGGGCGAACAGGTCAACGCCGCCGGGGAGTACTGGAACGGCGCGATCGACGACGTGCGCCTCTACGATCACGTGATCACGCTGGACGAGCTTCCGGGAATCGTGGCGGGAGTGCCTGAAGAACTCGCTATGGACCCGGTTCCGGAAGACGAGGCGACCGACGTGCATCGCGATCAGGTATTGGGCTGGACGGCCGGCAAAACCGCCGCAACGCATGACGTGTACTTCGGCACGGTCTTCGCGGATGTCAACGAAGCCGGCGCAAGCGATCCTCGGGACGTTCTCGCCGGCCAGGGCCAGGCGGACGCCGCCTTCGATCCGGACGGATTGCTCGAATTCGGCCAGACCTACTACTGGCGCATCGACGAGGTCAACGGCGCTCCCGACTTCACCGTCTTCAAAGGGCAGACCTGGAGCTTCACCGTCGAGCCGTACGCCTACCCGCTCGCGGGCGCAACCGCCACGGCGTCGGCCGCGCAGCCGGGCATGGGGCCTGAGAACACGGTCAACAACTCCGGCCTCAATGCCGACGACCAGCACTCCACCTCGTCCAACGACATGTGGATGACCACCGGCGCCATGCCGGTCTGGATTCAGTACGAGTTCGACAACGTCTACAAGCTGCACGAGATGTGGGTCTGGAACTCCAACCAGATGATCGAAGGCTTCCTGGGCTTCGGCGCCAAAGACGTGACGATCGAATACTCCACGGACGGCGCAACCTGGACGACATTGGCCGATGTCCCGCAGTTCGCCAAGGCAGCCGGGGCGGCAACCTACACCGCGAACACCACCGTCTCGTTCGGCGGCGCCATGGCCAAGTATGTCAAGCTGACGATCACCGCCAACTGGGGCGGCGTGACGACGCAGACCGGCCTCTCTGAGGTGCGGTTCTTCTACGCCCCGGTGCGGGCGTTCGAGCCCGAGCCGGCGGTCGACGCAACCGGCGTCAGCGTCGAGACCGAGCTGGATTGGCGGCCGGGACGGGATGCGGCCTCTCATGTGGTGTACGTCGGCACGGACAGCGCCGCAGTCGCTGACGGCACGGCGGCATCCGCAACCGTTGCCGACCACGGCTACGCCCCCACGGATCTGCTGCTCGGAACGCAGTACTTCTGGAAGGTCGATGAAGTCGGCGACGCCGGGACTTATGCAGGCGACGTCTGGAGCTTCACAACCGAGGACTATGCCATTGTCGACGACTTCGAGAGTTACGACGACGAGGACAACCGGGTTTACCAGGCTTGGGTCGACGGCCTGACCGACAATGCCAGCGGCTCGCAGGTCGGATACAACGAGTCGCCGTTTGCCGAGAAGACCATCATTCACGGCGGCAAGCAGGCCATGCCCCTGATCTACGACAACGTGGACTTCGCCTTCTCGGAGGCCAAGATGACGTTCGACCCGGCCCAGGACTGGACCCAGCGCGGCATCAAGAGCCTCGCGATCCATTTCGCAGGCGTCTCGGGCAACACCGGCAAGCTGTACCT
>CALMMH010000381.1 GCA_937868145.1 uncultured Phycisphaerales bacterium | reverse complement strand
CCAGCTTGTCCTTGTCCACCACGTAGCACCAGGCATCCTCGCCCCAGACGAAATCCGCGATGTTGGCCTCAAGCCCGCTGTTGCACACGTCCGCTAGGGCGAATTGGATGCGGTCGGCCATGCCTGCTTGTCGGCATCGCTGTATGCCCAACTCGACGACCGTCTGCGTGGCGTCCACGCCGGTCATGCGGGCGGCGTTGCGAAAACGGACGAGGAATCGCATCCCTGCGCCGCTGCAGCAGCACAGATCGACGCCCTTCATTCCGGCCTGGATCCCCGCTTGTTCGGCCAGATCCATCGAGGACGTGAGGCCCCCGATGTGGACCTGCTCGCCCATGATCAATTCCCACAACCGGCCCTCAGGCCCGCCATAGACTCCCTGCACATCCTTCAACCCGATACCACTTACGTTTTTCACGATCGATCTCCCTTAGAATTCGTATTTCACTTGAACGGCCCAGACGCTGTCCTCGCGGTCGTTGAGGATGTCGCCGAAATTGGCGTATCCGCCGGCCACGGTGACATGATCGCTGACGATGTACCCCAGGCAGATGTCCCACCAGTCGTCCTCGGATTTGACCAGGCCGGGGATCTCGTCGCACAGGTCGGGCTTCTGGCGGTACTCGCCTGCGATCAGGAACTTGTCGGTGAGCAGGCAGATCAGACTGCCCTCGACCGTGGTGCGCCGCTCGCCTGCGAAGCCGAGAAGGCCCGTGTGGATGGCGTCGCCGTTGCGAAGACCCGCCGAGACGATCAGCGGCCGCGGCAGCAGCTTCGCGATCATCTTAGTGGCTGTGAGGGTGAACTCCACGCCGCTGTCATGATCGGAGCCGATCAGGCCACAGGTTCCGTTCAGTTGCTCGTCGATGTCGTCGTGATCCTGGTTGTACTTGTAATGCGCGCCGACGGACACCGCGGGCATCCAGCCGTACCCCAGCGATCCCTCCTTGATCGCCAGGAGCCGGGCGTTGAAATTGTGCAGGTACGCGTCGTCCTGGACGCGCATAGTGGTGGCGTCCCTCACCAGTCCGGGCCACTCGCCCAGGCCGATCCGCTCGATAGCGTAACCGAGCTCGATCCGGCCCCAGAGATTCTCCGTGATGACGAACGACTCGAAGTCCTTCTCGCCGATGTCGGCGTAGGTGCCCGAGACGCTCGGCAGTCCGAAGACCTCGTTCGCCTCAGCCGGATTGGCGAAATAGGCCGTCGGTGTGATGAACACACCGCTGTTGCCTTCCACTTGGTGCGTCGGCAGAGGCGGCGCGCCCCAGGCCGCCGCAGCCAGCAGAGCCAGAACCATCAGTGCCGCTCCCGTTGCTTTCTCCCGCTCACACAATCTCCACATGCTCCTGCCTCCAAAACATCCTTGCCAATAAAAAAGGCGGGTCAGAGACGTCTCTGAACCCGCCGGTACACGCTTGCGCGAAGCTTGTGCTATTCGATGGAGTGCCAACTCCTTTCCTGGTGGACTTCGAAGGGCCCCAGGTCCATTTCGAGCTGCACCTGGATCTTGCCCCTGAACCCTGTTGGCACTCGCCACGAGTACCGGCAGTTGCCACCTCAGCCATACTGGAACTTGTCTGCCACGAGCACAGTCCCTTTCTCATCCACGATTTTGAACGTCTGTTCGGGCAGACGCCGCCCGTTGCGTTGGATACTCGACTTGTAGCGTTCTCCGCCGCAGCCGAACATGACGGAACAGATGGAAATCTCCGGGCCGTTCTGCTGCACCTCCGCTGTCACGACGAAGGGCGGGCCGAATCGCAGTTGCGTGGTCTGCCCCGGCTCGATCGTGAAGAACGCCAGCGCCCCCAACGGATGACGAACGGAGGGAACGAGATCGCACGAAAACGACCACACATCTCCCGCGGCGTCCTTCATCTGGACATCGGCGTACATCCCCTGATACTTGCCGGCCGGCAATTGCCACTCTCGGCCTTGGAGATGCTGATACGCGACGTCGGACCACAGTTTCACCTGCGCCGTGGTGTTGTTGGGTTCGATCGCGAGGGTCCCGAACTGCGGCTCGGTCCTGGAAAGGGCGAGGCTCGTCCCGTCCGGAGCGATCTCGATGGCGTAATAGGCATCGCCGACTCGCACCAGCCTTCCCAGAGGCGAGATCTCGGAGGCTACAGGTGAGAACCATTCGCTGTCGAACTTCCCATTGCGGTTCAGATCGATGGCGAAGACATCGGCCCCGGGAAGCTGCCAGTGTCCTGCAAAAGGCCACGACAAGATCGAGTGGAAGCGTCCGTCACAATCGCCGTCGGCGACAAGCACGCGATAGGTTCTGCCCTCCAGCTTGAGCTTGCCCGTCCGGAAGAAGACAGGACGAACGATCGCTTCCTGGGTGTAGCAGTTCAGATAGAATCCATCGCTGTCCGCTCCGCCTGGATTGTCTCCGGGAGCCAGCGAGATCGGCCCGAATCGCCACGAGTTCGCAGCCCCTTTGATCTCGCAGACGCGGGTCGCCGGGAAATGCTGTTCCTCCGAGAGAACTCCATCGCCGTCCATGTCCAGGCACAAGACAGGTTCCTCGGACAGGTTCACCACGAGCGAAACCATCCTTCCGCTGCTGCGGACTTCGTAGAAACAGGGATTGTCAAAACCGGCAGGCAGGTCCTGCAATCCTTGCGGTCTGGACGTCTGAGGTTCGAGCACTTGCGAGGCGAGTCGAGCCAACTCGCCGGAGGGACTGACCTTCCTACGGACCAGCTTGCAGCGTCCCTCCTCAATCGGCTCGCGAGAGAGAATGGCCCACAACAATCCTCCGCCGAAGACGATCGCTCCCAGAAGGATGGCCCAGTGTCGCTTCGTCATGGGGAAACCTCCGCAGTGTCCCCGGGCCGGCCGGGCATTCCGTCAGATCGAATGCCAGGGTTGTTTGTGTTCGACCCGGAACGGTCCGAGATCGATTCCCACCTGCACCTGGAATTTGCCGGAGAAGTCTGAAGGCACTCGCCACGAGTACCGGCAGGCGCCGCCTCAGCCAAACTCAAATCTGCCCTCGTCGAGCACATTGCCTTCCCTATCCACAATCCGTAGCCACGGAGGTTCTATCGGGACCCGACTTTTGGTCACGGTTGGCCGGTAGGTTTCGCCGGCCCGACCCTCGAGCACGAGCCCGATTTGGACGATCCCGGAGCCGGTGTTGAGAACCTTCGTCTTCACCGTAATGGGCGACCCCGGCTTGCGAAAGCTCAGGACCGACGGCTCTCCGGCCTGCTGAAGAACCCAGGTGTAGCCGAACTCGTCGTTCTGCCGAAGGACTCCCGGTTCCTCCTGCAAAATGGACGATGCATCCGCTGCGCTGGGCGGCTCGGTGATCAGGGCCGATAATGGAATGACCGCGGCGATGACGCCAACGACGATATAGGGCCAGTTTTTCCGCTTCGTTTGCATGCCTTTTTATCGTCATATTTCACAGCCACCTTAATCGGACGACCCGATCGAATGCCACGGCCGCTCGTGCCTGACCTCGAACGGCCCCAGGTCGATCTCGATCTGCACCTGGAACTTGCCCTTGAATCCTTCCGGCACTCGCCACGAGTACCCAGTGGAGCCGCCTCAGCCATACGCGAAGTCATCCGCGGCCAACACGGTCCCTTTCTCATCCACGATCGTGATCGCCGGGGCAGGCATCAGCCGGCGAGTCCGCAACACCCTACACGAGTACTCCTCGCCTGCGCCGCCCTTCAAAACAGGTTCAATGCGCATCGTGCCATCGGCGACCTTTGTTACGCTGGACGTGCAGGTGAACGGGGGACCGATTTGCAGCCGTGTTGTCCGATCGGTCTCGATCTCGAATGAAGGTTGATCACGGAAGTTCCACGCGGACTTGATTTCCCAGATCTCTCCGGATGTGTCTGTGACTCTCGCGATGATCCTGGCCACACTGTACTTGCCGGTGGGTAGTGTCAGTTCCTTTTGTTCAGCCGGCACAACCAACTGTTGATCGGCGGCGTCGGACCAGAACCGGCATTCTATCCCACAGTCCGCGCGGTCCCAAACGAGCGTGCCCTTCTCGGGATCGATCGGGCGAAGCGAGAGTTCCTGACCGTCGCGGCTGATGTCGATTGCGTAATAGACGTCCTGCAAGAGCACTATCCGGCCAAGGGGCTGGGTTTCATTTCGCTCGGACAAATCCTGTTGGAACTTTCCGTCCCCGTCGAAATCGATGGCAAACCAGTCGCATAGGGGCCATCCGATCCGATCTCGCTCAGTCAGCGTGACAGGTTCAAAACGGCCGTCGTGGTCGCCGTCGATGATCGCCACTTTGTAGATCTGCCCGCCGATACGGAGCCGGCCCGTGCGGTAGTCCGCCGGATAGACCGCAAATGTTTTGGGCTGCTCGCTGCTCTGTTTCCCAGAGGCATCCACCCTGTATCCGAGCAGACGGATTCTTGCTGTGCGTACGCCGGACTCATTCGGGACCGTGAGCTCGATTGGACCAAAGAGACAATGCCGCTGGTCTTTGCTCCAGTCGCGTATCCGAACAATTTTGCCGCGAACGGGCTGTTCATCCGAGAGATGGCCGTCGCGATTGGTGTCCAGGCACGCAGTCCAGGGATTCCCCTCGTTCACGGCCATCGCGAGTTCTGTTCTGTTGGCCCGAACGCGATAGTAATGAGGCTGATCGAAACCTGTCGGCAGGTCATTGACGCTGTTGCCATCGGAACTTGGCGCCGGAAGAAAGTGGTATGCGGTCCCGATCAGTCCGCCGGGCTGGCTGACCCGCCTGAGGTGGAGCTTACAGCGACCTTCCTGAATTGGATCACGGACGAGAAACGCCCAGAGCAGCCCTCCGCCGAGGATGACTCCCCCCGCCAGGATGGTCCATCGCCGTTTCGTCATCGGGAGACCTCCGCACCGTCCCCGGGCCGGCTCGGCATTCTGTCAGATCGAATGCCAGGGTCGTTCGTGCTCGACCTGGAAGGGTCCGAGGTCGATGTCCACCTGCACCTGGAACTTGCCCTTGAAGTCATCGGGTACTCGCCACGAGTACCGGCAGGCGCCGCCTCAGCCATATTTGAAGCTGTCATCGAGCAACACCTTTCCGGCTTCATCGACGATTCGCAATCTGGGGGCCGCCAACCGCGACCCGCCCTTGACGACGGCGGGCTGATACCGCTCGTCGCTACGGCCCGCCAAGACCAATCCGATAGACATTTGTCGGTTGCCGACCTGGAAGACGTCCGTCTTCACGGTAATGACGGGCTTGGTCTCCACGCCGTTGGCGTCCTTGGGGGTCGGCAGTCCGCTTGCTCGGGTGAGCGTCCATTCGGTTCCGCCGGCGTCCGTTTGGCGGATCGACGATTGGTAGTTCACCATGCGGGGCGGGGAGGACCTCGGTGCATTGAAGATCCACGTGAGGGGAAAAGCCAGCAGCAGGCCCAGTACGATGACGCCGGCCATGATGATGAACTGTCTTTTGTCCATGATGCAGATCCCTCGTTTCGGTCCTTTGTACCGTCTGCCGGAGCTGTTGTCAACGCAGCAACGTCTGAAAACAGCATCTGCCTATCAAGCAGACGCGGCCACGGCGGGTTTGTTACATGCTTCTTTGACGTTTTTCCCCGATGGAGGGCAAATCCCTTCTCTGATGGATTCGAGGCCCCGGAAATCGGCTTGTTTCCGGGGATCGGTCGCGTACAATACACTCATGGACGCACAGACCCAACAGATTATGCGGAGGGTTCCCTCGGTCGATTCGATTCTGAGGGACCCGGAATTAGAAACGCTCGCGGCCGAACACGGGCGAAAGCTTGCGGCGGATTCCGTCCGCGAAGCGGTCGAGGAACTCCGCGAGGAACTCCTGGCCCATCCGACGGAGCACGGGCAGGATGCCCTCGCCACGGAGGATGCGTCGATTCGAGCCCGCGTCGTGGCGGCGGCGAGGCATCGCATTCTGGCGGTGGCCAGGCCGCATTATCGTCGGGCGGTGAACGCCACTGGGATCGTTCTGCACACGGGACTCGGTCGGGCGGTTCTGGCGGCCAAGGCGATCGAGCAGGTTCAGGCCACGCTGCAAAGCTATTCCCTGCTCCAGGTGGATCGCGACACAGGCAAGCGGTCCCGCCGGGACGAGCAGATCGAATCGCTTCTCCAGCGGCTCACGGGCGCCGAGGCTGCGACCGTCGTGAACAACAACGCGGCGGCCACTGCGATTGTGCTCAACACCGTGGCCAAGGGCAAAGAGGTAATCGTCTCGCGGGGCCAGCTCGTCGAGATCGGCGGCTCCTTCCGCCTGCCCGAGGTGATGGCCTTCAGCGGAGCCAAGCTGGTCGAGGTCGGCACGACGAACAAGACGCACCCTCGCGACTATGAAAACGCGATCACGGAGAACACCGCCGCGATTCTCCGAGTGCATCCGAGCAACTACAAGATCCAAGGGTTCTCGTCGGAGGTCCCGCTGAGTACCCTTGTCGAGATCGCACACCGTCGCAATCTCGTGATGATCGACGACGTCGGAGCCGGGGCGTTGATCGACTTCTCGCAGTTTGGATTCGAGCCCGAGCCGACGCTGCCGGACTCCGTCCGCGAAGGAGCCGACATCATCACCTGCAGCGCGGACAAGCTGATCGGCGCTTCGCAAGGCGGAATCATCCTGGGCAGGAAGGCCCTGATCGAGAAGGTCCGAAAGAACCAGTTCGCGAGGATCGTCCGCGTGGGCAAGCTCACGATGGCGGTGCTGGAGGCGACGCTGAAGCTGTTCCTCGATGAGACCGTCGCGTTGCGCGAAGTGCCGACGCTTCAGATGCTGCACCGTACGGCCGATCAGATTCGCCAGCATGCGGAGCGACTGGCGGCTGCGATGAAGGACAAGAATGCAGGCATCAACGCAACCACGGCCAACGGGTTCTCGCAGATGGGCAGCGGCTCGTTGCCCGCACAGAATCTGGCGACGACGCTGGTTTTGATCACCCCGCAAGGGATCAGCGCTGACGTTTTCGCCAGGCGGCTGCGGCTTCACGAGCCGCCGGTCTTCGCGAGGATCCAGAACGACCAGGTTCTCCTCGATCCGCGCACGCTGCGAGACGGCGACGACGAGATCATCGTCGAAGCGGTGGCCGCGGCGGTTGCGGCAGGCGAGTAGTGACGAGCGAACGATGTCCTATTCGTCCTATAGGTCCCATGAGTCCTATAGGACCGGTGGGACGTATAGGACCCATAGGACTCATGATTACCCAACAACACAACATCACAATCGGCACCGCGGGCCACGTCGACCACGGCAAGACCGCGTTGGTGAAACTCCTGACCGGCTGCGACACGGATCGGCTCAAGATCGAGAAGGAACGCGGCATGTCGATCGAGCTGGGCTTCGCGCCGTGCGTCATCGCGGACCTGGAGGTCGGCATCGTCGACGTCCCCGGCCACGAAAACTTTGTCAAGACGATGGTGGCCGGGGCCAGCGGCATCGACGGCTGCATCCTCGTGGTGGCCGCCGACGACGGCGTCATGCCGCAGACCCGCGAGCACCTGGACATTCTGACTCTGCTCGGCGTACAGCACGGGATCGTGGCTCTGACCAAGGTGGACGCGGTGCCGCCGGAGCGGACCGAGGCCGCGACGCAGGAAGTTCGGCAGTTCGTCACAAGCACGTTCTTGCAGGACGCCCCGATCCTCCCGATCTCCAACATCACCGGCCAGGGCTTCGAGGAATTCTACGAGGCCCTCAAGGCCATGGTCGCAGGCATCACGCCCAAG
>CALMMH010000380.1 GCA_937868145.1 uncultured Phycisphaerales bacterium | reverse complement strand
TTTTCCTTGTTACCCTCTCCCCGGTTTGCGCCTCTACTGTACAGAGAGCGCTCTCGACAACCGGGCCGTTCGAAACGTGGACGGCGAATGGAACACAGGCACAGGAAAGGGAAGGTGTGGTATGAGAGCGATGGCACGATTATGGCGGTGGTGGCGACGGTTGTGGGAGCTGGATTTCTCCTCGTCGATGGAAGTGGATGCCCACCTGTGGGCCAATAAAATCGAAATGCGGCGGCGACCGGTCGAATCGTAGGGGCAGGCTTGGAACCCGCCCCCACGGCGACCTTGTGTTCATTCCTCGGCTCGGCTTAGGCGGCTCATCCTGACGCCCGATCCTCTCGGTCGTCCGGGTCCCCTGCACGATCCTGCCGCCGGGACCCTCAACGACCCCCCTGTGTTTTCCGCAACCCTGCGAGGCCTCAATTGGCGCTCTCACAGAGCAGCGACGCATTCCAATCTTCCGCGAATCGGCCCACCGCGGTGTGGAGCCGGCTCTTGACCGTGCCCACGGGTATCTTCAGCATCCCGGCGATCTCCGCATAGGAGAACTTGTGAAAGTACGCCAGGATCAGGATCTCGCGGAGTTTGGCGGGCATCCGGGAGATCACGCGTTTGACCGACGCCGCGGTTTCGTCCTTGACCAGGTTGTCGTACGGCATCCGGGTGTCGGAATCCAGCATGTTGAGCACATCGTCGATCGAGTGCTCGTCGCTGTCGAACATGCTTCCGAGATTGGCCGAGTCGACGCGCTGCATGCGGCGAAGAGCATCTTTGGCCTTGTTCGCAGCGATCGTGAACAGCCAGGGACGCAACGGCCGGGACAGGTCGAAGCTGTCCCGACTGACGTACAGTTGCATGAAGGTTTCCTGGAACACGTCGTCGACCAGATCCGATTGACTCAAGAATCTGCGAAGGAACGCATAGAGACTGTCTTTGTACTGCTTCACGAGTTCCTGGAAGGCCTCTTCCTCGCCCGCGGCGTACCGTTTCATCAGTTCCGTATCACTCATAGTATTCCCCTTCCAAATGCACCCATTACGCGCATCATGGTAACCGGGCCGAAGAATTTGAAAATCGGGGGTTGGCTGCTTCTGTTATCCGGTAGGACACTGGTTTTCGCATCGGGAAATCCCCTATGCCTCACTTGCATTGTCTTGGACTCGACAGTCCGGCTCGGGCCGTTACGGAAGGCCGCGGCGGTTTCCTGTTGCGTTGAGGACCAGAGAGCCTATCATGGAACAGGAGCACAGGCGGTGTTCGATCGCGTAGGCATCCTGGCTGTCGGCCACGGCAGGCGTGGAACTGACAGGCCGCAACGGAAGAGAGAGGCCCTGGGTATGAACGAGAACGAAGACGTCGTTTCACATTCTGTGCCGCCGGATCCGTTGGATCCGTTGGACGATGTGCTCGACGTGGATCCCGCCGAGTACAAGCGGATTCTGGAGGAGCATCGCTGGGAGCTGGCCGTCGATGACGTTCTGGTCGAGGTGGCCGACGCCTTGATCGACACGTCGTTCTCCCTGGAGGAGACGGCCGACGCCATCCTCGGTCAGGCCCGTCGCCTGACCGAAAGCGAGCACGGCTACGTCTCGTCCATCGATCCGGAAACCGGGGCCAACATCGGCCATACGCTCACGGGAATGCTGGGCGAACAGTGTCGCGTCAGTTCGCAGGGGAAATCCATCTCATTCCCCCGCCGCCCCGACGGCACGTACCCGACGCTGTTCGGCCACGCATTGAACACCGGGGTCGGCTTCTACACCAACACGCCGGACCGGCACCCCGCCTCGGTCGGGCTGCCGGAGGGCCACATCCCCTTGAAGAACTTCCTGACCGTTCCCGCGGTGGTGGGCGGCAAGGTGGTCGGCCAGATCGCGTTGGCCAACTCCAGACGCGATTACGTGGAGAGAGACCTTCTCGCCATCGAACGGATCGCCAAGTTGTATGCCTTGGCCGTGCAGCGAATGCGCAGGCAGGCGGCCTTGAAGGCCAGCGAAGAGCGGTACGCGCTGGCGCAGAAGGCGGCCAACATCGGCAGTTGGGAATGGGACATCGCCAGGGACCGAGTCGTCTGGTCCGAACAGATCGAGCCGATGTTCGGACTTGCCCGCGGCCAGTTCCGCGGCACCAACGACGCCTTCCACAGATGTGTCCATCCCGAGGATCTGCAATTTGTCGCCGATTCGGTCCTCGCGGCCGTGGACGGACGCAAGGACTACAACATCGAGCATCGCATCGTTCGGCCGGACGGGACGGTGCGATGGGTCTCCGAGACGGCCGACGTCATCCGCGACGCAGAAGGCAAGGCCGTCCGCATGGTGGGTCTGGTTCGGGACATCACCGACCGCAAGAAGGCGCAGACCGAAATCCAGAAGCTCAACGAACAGCTCGAATTGCGGGTCGTCGAGCGGACCGCCGAACTGACGGAGGCGAACAAGCACCTTCGGGCGGAGATGCTCCGCCGAAAACGTCTGGAGCAGGAGATTCTCGAGATCAGCGAACGGGAGCAGACCCGGATCGGACGGGAATTGCACGACAGCCTCGGCCAACAGCTCACCGGCATCGCGATCATGGGCAAGGTCCTGCAGCAGCGGCTCGCGATCCAGTCGCCGGAGGAGGCGACGCGGGCGGGCGAATTGGTGAAGCTCATCACGCGGGCCATCGAGGAAACCCGTCAGCTCTCCCGGGGCCTCCATCCCGTCGCCCTGGATGAAAACGGCCTCATGTCGGCCCTGCAATCCCTGGCGCTGGCGACCGAGGGCCTTCCCGGCGTCTCGTGCACCTTCGAATGCGATCAGCCCGTCCTGGTCCGAAACGCCTCCATGGCGGTTCACCTCTACCGGATCGCCCAGGAGGCGGTCTCCAACGCGATCCGCCACGGCCGGGCCAAACGGATCGCCATCTCGCTGATCTCCAACCACAACCGGGCCACCTTGTCGATCGTCAACGACGGCCGCAAGTTCCCCAAGCGGCTTCCCCGAAAAAGAGGAATGGGATTGCAGGTGATGGGCTACCGTGCGGAGGTGATCGGTGGTATACTCACTGTCCAACAGGGACCGACCGGCGGAACTCAGGTCACCTGCGATTTCGATGTGAAGGCGAAACGGCGCAAAGGGATGTAGGTAGAACGATGCCGCACAAGACGCACAACAGCATGGACGTCCGGGGCAAACGAACGGTTCTGATCGTGGATGACCACCCGATCGTCCGCCAGGGACTTGCGCAGTTGATCAACCAGGAAAACGACCTGGTGGTCTGCGGCCAGGCGGAAGACGCCCACGAAGCCATTCAGGCCATTCGCGAGCATGGGCCTGATATGGTGATCGTGGATATCTCCTTGAAAGACACCAGCGGCGTGGAGTTGATCAAGGATTTGAAAGTCCAGCATCCGGATTTGCCCGTGCTGACCCTTTCGATGCACGACGAAGCCGTCTACGGCGAACGAGCCCTGCGAGCCGGCGCCCGCGGGTACATCATGAAGCAGGAGGCCACCGAGAAGGTGGTCACCGCGATTCGGCGTGTGCTGGCCGGTGAGATCTACGTCAGCGACGGCATGGCCGCCAAGATGGTCAGCAAGCTCGTCGGCGGAACCAGCAAGAAATCTACCTCGCCCATCGAGAGCCTCAGCGACCGCGAGCTGGAGGTCTTCCGCATGCTCGGCGAGGGCTTCAATACCCGTGAGATGGCCGAAAAACTCCATCTGAGCGTCAAGACGATCGAGACGTACCGCGCGCACATCAAAGACAAGCTCGCCCTCCAGGACGCCAGCGAACTGCTGCGTTCGGCGATTCAATGGGTCAATTCGGAATTGCAGCGGTAAGTCTCCGACACGGCGTGTTCGCCGCCTCCCGGCACAGACCCGCGCATAGGGAAAAACCTGATAGACACGCCGGGATGCAACCTATGGCGAAAAGAGTCCCGCCCCCGATTCCACGTCCGGTCCGATCCGGTTATCCTTTATGCAGCATGCAATTGCATCGCGGACAATGAGACGACATCCTGGTTTGAGGACTACGATAGACATGGGCAATGGAGACAAGGCGGCCGCCAAGACGAGAATCCTGATCGTGGAGGATCACTTCATCATGCGGAGGGGGCTCTGCGAGTTGCTGGGACAACAGCCGGCTTTCGATGTGGGAGCGGCGGTCGGCAACGCCCACGAGGCCCTGGAAGTTGCTCGGCAGGAGCGATTTGATCTGGCGATTGTGGACATCTCGCTGGGCGAAGTGGACGGCATCGAACTGACGAGTCAGCTCAAATCCGAGCACTCCGACCTGATCGTTTTGATCCTGTCGATGCACGATGAGGCGGTGTTCGCCCACCGGGCGGCCGGCGCCGGCGCATCGGGGTTTGTGCCCAAACAGCGGGCCGGGGACATGCTGCTGCCGGCCATTGAACGCGTCCTCCGCGGCGAGTGCTACTTCAGCAGTCTCTGAGCGAGGGGACCGACATCACACGCATTCACTGCGTGTTCGCCCTCTTCCAAGCCCGGACGTATTCGATGCTGTACGTGGAGGGCAGATCGCTGTCGTTGGGCAGTCCGAACCATTCCGGCATGGTTTCGCTGTCGAAGTTCAGGGTCAGCGGCTGATGCCAGTGCGTGTTCTGGACCCATCGGACCAGCACGCCGTCGACGTACCAACTCAGCCTCTCTTTGTCCCATTGGAGCCCATACACGTGGTAGTCGGCCGCCAGGTCGAACGGGGCCATCCACGCCGTGCCGACGGACCAGTGATTCGGGTCCTCGGGCGTTCGAAGCACGTGCAGAGTCATGTTGTACTTCCGCTCGAAGCCGGGCGAGGCCCCGCCGATCTCGAACACGTCGATCTCGGTCCACAGGGTGGGCGTGCTGTCGTAGAACCAGAATGAGCTGGAGCCGTGCGACTTCATCGCCCGGGCCTTGATCTCGAAGTAGCCGTAACAGACCCTGGTCTTGCTCTGCACCGCAGCCGAGGTGTACGTGTGATAGCCCTGATCCTTGGGCATTTCCGGCACTTCCTGTTTTCGCATGGTCAGATGCAGCTTGCCCTCCGACACCTGGACGTTGCCGGGATAGAACAACGCCGGCTGCCTGCCCAGCCACGTGGGGTTCTTCGGCCACCACTTGTTGGGATCGAGGATTTGGCCGTCGAATTCGTCGGACATCGGTTCATACCGCTGCCAACGTCCCTCGTTGGTTTGGTCCGACAGAGGCAAAGCCTCGGTCACCCGCGCCGGCCCAGGCCCGAGATCACCCTGGGCTACCCAGTTCTCCGGCTTCGGAGTCTTGGCGGTCCCGGCCACGCCCGTCAGACTCAGTATCGCGACACTTGCGAGAATACAACGAACCTGCACCATGACACTCCCTTTCATCGTTTGACGCGAGTATGATACACGAGGACAATCGGTTGTGTCCCCAGAAATCAGGCAAGGGAGATTGGAGTCACGAATGTCCCAGAGACAAGATGTTCTGAAAGGCGGCTTTCCCGCGTTTGAGACCCCTCGGCCCCGAGACGCGGCCCAGTGGAAAACGCGACGGAGCGAGCTGCGTCGCACGATCCGCCGGCTCCTGGGCGATCTGCCGCCGTTGTTCGTCCCGAAGGCCACCGTCCTGAGCACGGAAACGAGGCCCGAATACACGATCGAGAGATTCACATTCGACAACGGCGTCGGCGATGCGGTGTTCGGCTGCACGCTCATCCCGGCCGGACGGATGCAGCCCGGCCCTGCCATTCTCTACCATCACTGGCATGCGGAACAGTACGAATTGGGCAAAGAGGAACTGCTGCCGCACGTCCATCCGCAGTTGGGTTTCGCCACCGGCGAAGAGCTTGTCCGCCGGGGCTATGTGGTGCAGGGCATCGACGCCTACGGCTTCGGCCAGCGGCGTTTCCAGGGCCCGGCCGGAGAGCGAGAGATGGGGGCGAGCGTCGAGGCGGCCCTCTTCAAAACCTTCCTGTGGGAAGGGCGAACGCTCTGGGGAATGATGGTCCGTGACGACATGCTGTCGCTGAACCTGCTGGCCTCCCGGACGGAGGTGGACCCGGGCCGGATCGCGGCCATGGGCGTGAGCATGGGATCGACGCGGACGTGGTGGCTGGCTGCGCTGGACGATCGCGTCAAAGTCGCGATTTGCGTCGCCTGCCTGACGCGATATCAGGACCTGATCGCCCGCGGTTCGGTCAACGCGCACGGCATCTACTACTATGTCCCCAGCCTGCTCAAGGAGGGCATCGACGCGGAGTCCATCGTAGGTCTGATCGCTCCCCGACCGCTGCTGACGCTCACGGGCGATCGGGACGAGGGCTCCCCCGCCGACGGCATACAAATCATCAACGCCTTCCAGGAATATCTCTACCGCTGCTACGGCCGGTCGGACAACTTCCGGGGACTACTCTATCCCGGCGTCGGCCACGCGTATACGCCGGACATGTGGCAAGAAACCCTTCGCTGGCTGGCGAAGAATCTGTAGACGCATCGCCCGCCACGAATCGGATGTCACGACGCGTCTCTCGTCAGCCGGCCTTGACGCTGATCTTCTGCGGCGAAGCCTGTTTCGACTTGGGCAGCACGATTCGCAGGATGCCGTTCTTCATCACGGCGTCGATATGGTCGGCGTCAATGTCGCCGGTGATGCGGAACGTCCGTTCGTAGTCGCCCGTCTCATATTCCGTGTAGGCAAGCTGGTGCCCATCGACGGTCGCTCGCTCGACGCGGCCCGCAATCCGGAGTTCGCCCGCTTCCAAACTCACGTCCGCAGCGTCCCGGCTGACGCCCGGCATCTCCGCAATCACGAGCAACTCATCTCCCCGCTCGTAGATGTCCGTGCACGGCAGGCAGATCGGCCGGGCCCTCGTGGCTTCGACCTGCGTGCCCTGTTGGGCCTCCGGTTTCTGGGTGAGGTTGGTTTCCGGACTCATTGCTCGCCTCCTTCCTGCGTGGCCCTGACCTGTACGTGCCTCGCCTTGCTGGCCTCAGATCGCGGCAGCATGAGCTTCAGGACCCCGTTCTCGAGCTTGGCGATGACCCGATCGCGGTCCACCTCGAACGGCAGCCGCAGACTCCGCGTGAACCCCTCGTGGCTGCACTCCTGCCGATGGGTGGTCTCGCCTTCAGATGCTTCCCGCTCTTTGTGGGCGCAGCGAATGGTGAGCGTCTTCTCATGGATGGAGATATCCAGATCGCCCGGCTCCAAGCCGGGGAGTTCAGCCGTCACAACGAGGTCGTCCGCTGCGGTCCAGATGTTGACCGGCGGGTGCTCCGCGTGCGTGGAATACAGATCGCCGAAGATGCTGGTCATCGCCCGTTCGAACTCATCAAAGTCCGGCCATAGACTCCGCTCCCATGTGGGTCGTCTCCAGAGTTGAATCGCCATCATGCCCCCCTTGGAAAAACACAGTTGGCAATCCGATCGATCGTGCCCGCCCCGACGGCAAGGCACACACGTTCCATGCTAAGGCAGTCCTCCCTCCCGAGGGGATGAGAAAGAGCCCCGTTCGGACCGAGGAAATCCCGTATTGCCCAACTCACTGTCGGAGTACGACCAGGCGATAGCTGACGAACGCCACGCACCGGCTGTCGGGCGACCACGAGGGTACATTGATCGTGCCCTGCCCGCCGAAGAGCCGGGCCAGGGTTCGCGGCTTGCCGTCGGGGAGATCCATGATCCGCAGCGAAACGTCCTTGTTCGCCGGATGGCCCTGGACGCTCTTGTCGTACGACAGAAAGACCAGCAGCTTGCCGTCGGGCGAGGGATGCGGGAACCAGTCGGCGTAGTCCGGATCGGTCGTCACCGGCTCTTGCTGAGAACCGTCCGCCTTCATCCGCCAGATCTTCATCAGTCCCGAACGCTCGGAATTGAAATAGAGGGTCTGGCCGTCGGGAGAGTAATCGGGTCCATCGTCCAGGCCCGGAGCGTCGGTCAGCCGCTGCTCGGTCCCGCCTTCGACCGGGATCGTGTAGATGTCATAGTTGCCCTCGCGGGCGGCGCAGTACGTAAGCGTCTTGCCATCGGGCGACCAGCCGTGCCAATAGGATGGAGCAAGGGGCGTAACCAATCGCGGCGTACCTCCCGTGCTCGGGAGTACGTAAATCCGCGAGTCGCCCTCGCTCTGATCGCTGATCGCCAGCCACTTGCCGTCGGGCGAGAAACCATGGTCATTGTTGCAGCCAGTCGCGGTTGCGGTATCGAGTTGCTTCGGCTCGCCGCCGGCGACGGGGATCGTGAAGAGCCGCCCCTTGCCGTTGAAGAGCAGGTAGCTGCCATCGACGGACCAGTTCGGCGCCTCGAAGTGATCTCCGCGATAGACGATCCGGCGTTCCCCGGTCTCGACAGAGACGATCTCCAACGTGCTCACGACGGCACGGTATTCGGCCTTTCCGAGGGCTGTGAACGCGACATTTGAGAACACGGCGGTCTCGCTTACGGAGTTGTCGTGCGAGCAGACAATCAACCCCGCGTACACCGGGTCCGACAACGCCACAGAGACGGAGCCGACCGGCTGCCAGGTCTTGCCGTCCCGGCTGACGGAGAGACTGAAGACATCCGCATCACGCGTCAGGTGGAGCATAGCCGGGGCGCGAATGGGCGACTGGATCTCCTCCGTGGAGCCGCCCTGGACTTTGCGATACTGCAAACTGGTCAGGCCGTCGCCGTGCACGACGGCGTCGACGTACGGAGAACCGGCGTCGAGGCTTTGGCGGATCATCCAGCCCGCCTTGCGATGGGCGTTCTTGCCCTCGCCCTTCCACTGAATGGAAGCCGTCACGGCTACGTCTCCATCGAGCTTACGTCGCAGGAACTGAAAGGCATCTTGAGTGCCCCAGATGTTTTCGCCGCTGCCGGTCACCGTGTATTGCTTGCTTCTGGCGTTGAATTTCGCCTTCCCCGCGGCGCCTACGGCTCCGACATCGCCCGCCTCTTCGAAGATTCCCAACGAACCGGCCTGCCCATTCGCGGCAACCATGCACAACACCATCGCACAAATGGCAAATCGCATCGACGCACCCCCGCCCGTCGGATCACCGGGCTATTTTGACGATCTCGATGTCCTTGTACCACGCTTCGGCGGGCGGACCGCCGTGAATCTGCAAACCGAGGAAGCCGGTCTGTTCGATCGACTCGTCGGCTTCTGTGTAATCGACGGTCTGGACGCCGTTGAGCCACAACTGGATATGCCGCCCTTCACAGCGGATCACGTATTGGTTCCAGTCGCCCGGCTTGAGGGCTTTCTTCAGCACATCCGCGTCGGGCTGAGCCAGAATCTTGTTCCGCCGGGACTCGTCGTAGAGGCAGCCCCAGTACTGCTGGCCCATGTCGGCCTGGTAGCCGATCATCTCGTTGTGGTTCGGGATGCGACGGCTGCGGATCTGGATCCCCGCGTTGGCCTGGGTCGGGTCGCCGAGCAGCTTCACCTTGAGCCGCAATTCGAAATCCCCATAGGGCAACGTCGTGCACAGAAACTCATTGCGAGGAGCGGCCTTCTTCAGGCTGCCCGCGACGATCGCGCCGTCCTCGACGCGGAACCAGTCGAGATTGCCCTCCCAGCCGAGGAAATTCCTCCCGTTGAAGAGCGAGTTCGTAGTGACGCCGTAAGGCGTTATCTTCTCTTCGCCCGCGCTCACGGTGCCGGTCTGCAAGAACAGATGAACGCCCTTCTTGTTCGCGGAGACGACGTCCATCCGACCGTCGCCGTTCATGTCCACGACCTCGAACTGCGTGCCGAGGCCGGAGTTGTCGTCGATCATGTGGCGAGTGAACGTCGCCTTGCCCTTCTCAGGCCGCTGGATCTCGAACCACACCACCAGCGCCGGTTCGCGGGCTCCCGGATCGTTGCCGTTGTGGGCGAAGTACCGCTTGCCCGTGACGAAGTCCAGGATGCCGTCGCGATTGATGTCCGCCAGCCGGATCGCGTGGGTCTGCGAGAAGTCCTTGCAGATCTGCTGCATGTGGAACTTCTCGCCGTTGGAGCCGGGCAGTTGCTCGAACCACCAGATGCCGTAGTTGTGGGCCGAGCTGGTCAGGACGTCGTTGAGCCCGTCGCCGTTGATGTCGAAAACGACCATGTCCGCGCACGGCGGGCCGAAATCGACCTCGTGGAACCGCCACTGCTCCTGCGTGCGGTCGGCCGGGGCCTCCCACCAGCCCTTGGTCACGAGCACGTCGTTGCGGCCGTCGCCGTTGATGTCCCCGACGCCCAGGCCGTGGTCGTACCGCTCGCTGCCGGGCGCCTTCGGGCCCGCGATCGTGTGCATGACCCACTCTTCATACGGATCCTCCGGAATGCTGAACCAGGCCATGTACCCATCCGGCTGAACGCCCCAGATCGCCACCGGTTTGCCGTCGCCCAAAAGGTCCGCAAACAGAGGCGTCTCATTGCACGCGCTCCGGGTCCCCTTGTGCACCTTCCAATGCCCCGGCTGATTCTGCGGGTTCTCATACCACAG
The DNA here is from genome assembly GCA_937868145.1 of uncultured Phycisphaerales bacterium. Classification (GTDB taxonomy): domain Bacteria; phylum Planctomycetota; class Phycisphaerae; order Sedimentisphaerales; family Anaerobacaceae; genus PLanc-01. Next base: position 910 of record CALMMH010000380.1, on the reverse strand, counting down.
GGACGGCTCGCCCATCATCGTCGTGATGATCGAATCGATCCAGCCGTCGTGGTTTACGTCCGCGGAGTAGTTCGCAAAGGTCTTGCTGTACCCAGTATTCCCGTCGTACTTGCCGGCAGGCAGCATCTCGGCCATCGTCCAATCGGGCGCCGCGTACCACACTTCGCCGGCCATGATATCGAGCTTCCCGTCCCGATTGATGTCCCCAACGCCGACGCCCTCCGATCGGAACGTCTTGTCGATCACGATCTTCGTGAACTTAACCGGCGCCGCTCCGACAACGGACGCAAGCGCCAGCCCCAAAACCATCGCGAGCCATAACGATCTTCTGTGAACGAGCGTAGACATGCAAGATACCTCCCACTGACAACTGCTAACGGCACACAATCGAACGTCATAGCCGACATCATGGCCGCCGGGACGCAAGGAGTCAAGAGGGAGGTTCCGTCAATAGCAAGGCACAGGGATCAAAGGTAGCGTTCGATGTCCAAGGCGGTGTGGAAGACTCCGAGTACTTCGATCAAGTCTTCGCTACGGATCAGGTAGGCAATACGATAGTGGCCGTACGTGAAGACCGGGATTTCGCCTTCCGGTTCGAGTCGATAGGCATGTCCCATCCGAGGAAACTCGCCCAGCATTTGGGCCTTCTCATAGATGGAATTGACAACGCGCGAGGCTGCTTGGGGATCATCCGCCGCGATGCACCGGTAGATGTCCTCCATCCAGGCCGCGGCTTCTTCAGTCCATCTTAGCTTTGCCATCGGCGGATTCGCTCGCCCATTTCCTCGTTGGAGACAACGCGGCCTTTGCGAACATCCGACATCCCCCGGTCCACCATGCGTTCTTTGCGAACATCCGACATCCCCCGGTCCACCATGCGTTCAAACGCCAGTTCGCGGAGGATCTCGTC
>CALMMH010000379.1 GCA_937868145.1 uncultured Phycisphaerales bacterium | reverse complement strand
ATCGAGGCGAAATACTTCGACCGCATTTTCCGCCTCGTCCAGACGCTCTCGCCTCGCGACGAGTTCGAGAGCACCGGGGTCGGCCTGGCTGTGGTCAAGAAGATCGTCGAGATGTACGGCGGGTGGATTTGGGTCGAATCCGATGTGGGCAAGGGAAGCACGTTCTTTTTCATGGTGCCCCGGCGGCAGCCCTTGCCGGCTCTGGAGGGATTGAACTCAGCATCGATGACCAATGTCTCGGAAACTCACGAGGTCGTCATCTGAGAAGGATGTCGTTATGAACCATCGTATGGGTAAGACTTTGTGCCTGCTCTTGCTGGCCGCGGCTCTTCTGGGGGCGGGCTGGTGCGTGGGCGAATGGCGTTCGCGCAGCGTGGACGCCCAGATGCGGGGCCGTCTGCTGCGATACGCGGTTCATATCGCAGGCACGCTGAACATCGAGATGGTCAAGGAACTCTCCTTTACCCCGGCCGACAAAGGGACGCAGGCCTTCGATTTCATTCGCGGCCAGTTGACCGCTTTGGGTGTGTATTGCGAGCACCGGGGCATCTATACGATGGTCCTTCGCGAGGGAAAGATGTTCTTCGGACCGGAGGACTACGCGGAAGACGACCCCATGGCCAGTCCGGTCGGCACAGAGTACGACGAGCCGTCCGAGGATGACTTCCAGGTGTTTGCCACCGCCGCGGCCGCCGTGTTCGGGCCGATGACGGACGAGTACGGCACGTTCGTGTGCGCGCTGGCGCCCGTGTGTGATCCGGATACCGGCAAGGTCTTGATGGTCGTCGGGATCGACACGCTCGCCGACGACTGGAACGCCATCGTCGATGCGGCCCAGCATCAACCTCTGGTGGGATCGCTGGTCGTGGGGGTCCTGCTCCTGGGGGCCGCGGTGATCTGGTCTTATCGGGAACGACGTCGAAAACAGATCGCCGCGGACCCCGAATTGCAGTCGGCGCGCAATGGGTATGACTACGCGGCATTTTCCCTCGGCGGCGGACGTCGGCATGTGGGACTTCTGGTTGGAATGGGCTTGCTGGCCGTGGTGTTTCTCCTGGTGGTGCTCGTCGAGACGTGGCGTTGGACGCGGGAACACATCAACGCCACGGCCGACCAGCAGACGCAGTTGACGGTCGAGGCTGACAGGGCCTTGCGGGACTATGTGGACAAACATATCCGTCCCGAAATGGAAGAGCGGGTCGCGCAGGGGGAGTTCATTCCGGAAGCCATGTCCACCTCCTTTGTCTCCAGGAGTGTTTTCGACCGCGTTCGAGAAGCCTTGCCCGACATAACCTTGCGGTTTCCTTCGACCAATCCCCGAAACCCAATCAACCGGGCGACCCCCGTCGAGGAGTCGCTCATTCAGTATTTCCGGCAGCATCCTGAAGCGGACTCCTGGTCCGGTGTGATGGAGTTCTTTGAGGACGGCGGGAAGCACTTCGTCTGGGCCGTGCCTCGCCGATTCGAGGCCGGATGTCTTCGGTGCCACGGACAGCCGGAGGATGCGCCTGCGTCCCTGGTCGAACGGTACGGCCCGGTCGCAGGATTCGGTCGTTCCGTGGGTGATGTCACCCTGGATCTGGCCGCCGTGCCGGTGAGCGAGGCCTATGCGCGGGCCGGCGCACAAGTCTGGCGCCACATGTTGGGCGCCCTGGTCTTGTGTATGCTCTTTCTGGGCGGGATCACTGTTCTGATCTGGGCTGACGCCCGGCGGCGGCGCAACGCGGAAATGGCCATCGAGAAGGAACGCCGTCTCCTGCGATCGGTGATCGATTCCTTCCCGGGTTTCGTGTGCGTGAAATCCCGGGAAGGCCGGTTTGTGATTGCCAATGAGACTCTTGCGAAAGCCTGCGGCTCCACGGTGCAAGGGTTGGAGGGAAAACGGGATGGCGATGTATCGGTGAGTCCGGAACAGACCGACTACCGAAAGCGGACGGATCGGGAGGTGTTCACTACCGGCAAGACGATGCATATTCCCGAGGAACTGATAACCTATTCCGATGGAACAACCCGCTGGTTCACCACCAGCAAAGTCCCGCTGATCGACGACGACGGCGTGTGCCGCCAACTGTTGGTGGTGGCCACCGACATCACCGAGCGAAAACATACGGAAGAGGAGCGGATGGAGTCGTTCTCGCTGCTCGAAGCCGCGATGGAATCCATGGCGGACGGTCTTCTGGTCGTGGATGGTTTCGGCAAGGTCAAAGAATTCAACAGGCAGTTTCAGGATCTGTGGCGGCTGCCGGGCGACGTTCTCGACTCGCACGATGATGAAGCGTGCCTCGTCTGCGCGTTGCCCCTGTTGCGAGACCCGGACGCATTCATCGGGCAGGTCCGGCAACTGTACGCGCATCGCGAGCGGGAAAGCCATGACATCATCGAATTCAAAGACGGCCGAGTCGTGGAGTACTATTCGAGGCCCCAGCGAATGCGCGGGGAGGTGGTCGGCCGGGTCTGGACCTTCCGCGACATCACGGAAAAGCACACGGCCGAACAGAAGCAGGCGGCGCTGCTGCGGAAAGTGGCCCAGATCAACGAGGAACTGACCCACTTCGCCTACGTGGTCTCGCACGATCTGAAGGCCCCGCTGCGAGGGATCAAGCTCATCACGGAATGGCTGTGCACCGACTACGCGGACAAACTCGGCGATGACGCGAAAGAGCAGTTCGATCTGCTCCAGAGCCGCGTCGGCAGGATGCACAACCTGATCGACGGCATCCTGCAGTACTCGCGCGTGGGACGCATCCTGCAGGAGAAGGACAAGGTGGACCTCAGCCAGTTGCTGCCCGTTCTCATCGACGGCATCGCTCCGCCCGAGCACGTCCGCATCCTGGTGGAACCCGGACTGCCTGTGATCGAATGCGAGAAGGTCCGCATCTCCCAGGTGTTCCAGAACCTGCTGAGCAACGCGGTGAAGTATATGGACAAGCCGGCCGGCGAGATCCGCGTCCGATGCGTGGAAGACGGCGATTTCTGGCAGTTCAGCGTTTCGGACAACGGGCCGGGAATCGAACCGAAGTACTTCGAACGGATCTTCCTGCTCTTCCAGACGCTGGCGCCGCGGGATGAGTACGAAAGCACGGGCATCGGTCTGGCGTTGGTCAAAAAGATCGTGGAACAGTACGGCGGGCGCGTGTGGGTCGAGTCCCAGGTGGGCCAGGGCAGCACGTTCTTGTTTACCTTCCCGCGGAATCGGCAGGCCGTTGCGTCGGAGCCCGAGGTTCCGGCGGAAGTCTGCGAGTCGGCAGCGTGGGCGGATGAGTGATTGGTGGGAGGAAAGTACTCCAATGAGTGAGAATCAGACACCGATGAACGAGGGTTGCCGCGAGGACCGGACGGCTGTCCCGGAATGGGCGTCGGCTCTGACGGAGGCGATTCCCGTGCCCGCGGCGGTGGTGTCGCCGGACGGCTGCGTGCTGCACGCCAACAGCTGTCTGCGGCTGATCGTGGGCGGCGACGAGACGCCGGCGGGCAAGCCGTGCGAGGCGTCGGAACTGCTCCCGGGATTGCGTCGTTTGCTGGACAGCGCCGCCCGCACCGGCAGCGCCCGCGGCGAGGTTCCGTTGGGTCCCGCCTGGGGCAACCAGGCCGGCGCCAAGGTGCAGGTGAACGCCCACGTGCTGTCGGCCACCTGGGATCGATGTCTGTTGATCCTGGTCACGATCGGGCAGACCGACGCGACCGAGATGCTCCAGCGAAGGCTCGGAGACTCCGAGAATCGGTACCGCCAGTTGCTCCAGGCCTCGACGGACCTCGTGTTCCTCATGGAGCTCGACGGGACCCTGGCGTCCGTGAACCGGTCGTGGCAGCAGCGCACGAGCTACACGGCCGCCGAGATCCTGGACAAGAACGGCCTGGATCTTGTGAGTCCCGACTCCCGCAAGGCATGCCGCGACGCCCTGGCGCGCGCGGGCCGCGGAGAGTACGTCGCCGACCTGGAGTTTCACGCCGTCACGAAGGACGCGCGGGTCATCGACATTCTCGCGAACCTCGCTCCGGTGCGCGACGACCAGGGCCGGGTCGTTCAGATCATCGGCGCCGGCCGGGACATCACCGAGTTCAAACGGGCCCAGGAGGAACTGAAGAATTCCGAGGAGCGTCTGCGAATCCTCTTCGAGTGCGCTCCGGACGCGTACTACCTGAACGACCTGAAGGGCACGTTTCTCGACGGGAACAAGGCCGCGGAAGAGATGTGCGGCTATCGGAAAGAGGAACTGATCGGCAAGAACTTCCTCAAGCTCGATTTGCTACCCGCCAACCAGTTGCCCAAGGCCGCGGGCGTTCTGGCCAAGAACGCCCTGGGCCGGCCGGGCGGGCCGGTCGAGTTCCGCTTCAATCGCAAGGACGGGACCCAACTCGACATCGAGATCCGCACGTATCCCGTCCAGATCGGCGGACGGACCGTGGTTCTCGGCATCGCGCGGGACATCTCCAAACGCAAGAAGGCCGAGGCGATGCTCGAAGCCCTCAACCGGGACCTGAAATCCACGATCGGCGACCTGGAGCTGTCGAACCAGGAGCTTCGCGACTTCGCCCACGTGGCGGCGCACGACCTGAAGGCCCCGCTGCGGGGGATCGCCACGCTGGCCGACTGGATCTCGCAGGACTGCGAGGACAAGCTCGATGAGCAGGGACGGGAGAACTTCGGCCTGCTGCAGCAGCGCGTCGAGCGAATGAGCCAGTTGATCAGCGGCATTCTCCGCTACGCCGAGATCGGGCACGGCGGCCGCTGCATCGAGGACCTCGACGTCAACGAGGTTGTCGCCGAGGTGATCGAGCAGATCTCTCCGCCGCGACATATCGAAATCCGCGTGGAGGGCGCGTTGCCCGTCGTGTCTTGCGAGAGAATCCCGCTGACCCAGGTGTTCATGAATCTGATCAGCAACGCGGTCAAATACATGGACAAGCCCAAGGGCGAGATCCGCGTCTTTGCCGCGGACGACGGGGACTTCTGGAAGTTCAGCGTCGTCGACAACGGCATGGGGATCGAGGAACAGTACTTCGACCGGATTTTCCAGATGTTCCAGACGCTCGTTCCGTCTCCCGACGGCCAGAGCACAGGGATCGGCCTGGCGGTCGTGAAGAAAATCGTGCAGATGCACGGAGGAACCGTGGGGGTCAAGTCGGAACCGGGACGCGGAAGCGCGTTCCACTTCACGCTTCCCAAAGAGAAGGAAAGGACGATGCATGAGAACCACTAAGCCTGTGCTGCTGGTCGAGGACGACACCATCGATGCGATGACGGTGCGTCGCGCGTTCCGGGACCTGAAGCTGTGCAACCCCCTGGCGCACGCGACGAACGGCGAAGAAGCCCTGAAGTATCTCAACGACCCGGAGAAGCCCAGGCCCTGCGTCATTCTGCTGGATCTGAACATGCCGCGGATGAATGGCGTGGAGTTCATGCGAGTGATCAAGATCGATCCCGTTCTCAAGAAGATTCCCGTCGTCGTGCTGACCACGTCCAGAGACGACCGGGACATCGTCGAAAGCTACAGGCTCAGCGCCGCCGGATACATCATCAAGCCGGTCGACTACAAGAAATTCGTCGAGGCGATCCGGACGATCGACGTGTACTGGACGATCAGCGAACTACCGGTGGAGCAGGAGGAACTCGCAGGTGCGGCTATCGCCGCCCAGGAGAATGGTTGATTTGGGATGGTTGATTGTTGATTGTTGATTGGAAGAGGGCGATTTGCCACGCTCTTCAAATCAACAATCACACATCAACAATCAACCATCCAACTCAGGGCGCGCGCCGGTTTTGCGTCCGGAACTGCCGGGGCGTCATCCCCACGAACAGCTTGAACGTTCGCGTGAAGTAGCTCGGATTGCCGTAGCCCGCCTGGAAACCGATTTCCGTGCAGCTCTGGTCCGTGCCCAGCAGCAACTCCTTGGCCCGCTCGATCCGCACGCCGGTGACGTAGTCGATCGGCGTGACTCCCATCTGCTCTTTGAACAGGTGCGCCAGCCTTGACACGCTCAGGTGCGACGCTCTCGCGATCTCGGCCAGCGTGATCGGCTGGTCGTAATGCGCGTCGATGTAGCCGACCGCCGGGCGGATCTGCGTGATCTTGCGGGCGTCCTGCGAGGAGTACACCAGTTCGAGAAACTCGTTCAGCGCCGCGCTGATCCAGGCGCACAGGTCCTCCTGCGTGTCGATCTGCATCACCTTGTTGACGTAGGCGAGGTTCTTCTCCAGCATCATGTTGACGTCCACGCCGCCTTCGACCGCCGAACGACTCAGCACCGTCAGCAACTCCAGCAGTCGGACCTTGAGGATGCCCAGGTCGCCGATGTCCTTGAACAGGATCGTGCCCAGGATCGAGTTCAAGATCTCCTTGGCCCCGGTGCGGTCGCCGATCTTGACCTTCTGGATCAGGGCCCGCTCGCTCTCCAGCGGGTACTGCCACTGGGCCCCGAGCTTCTTTCGCTCCTGGATGAACTGCCCGATCTCCGACTGCTGCGTGGCCCGCTGCCTTCGCCAGCGAATGACCTTGGCGTCCAGGCCGCCGACTTCATAGAGCAGGTCGAAGAGGAATTCCCCGGCCGCGTGGATCTGCCGGCCCCGCACGACCGGCAGCCGCCGCAGCGCCCTGGCGATCCGGCCCGCCTCGACCGAAGTCCCGCGCAGCCGGCCGGCGACGTCCTCGCCCAGGCTCTCCGTCGGCGGCTCCCAGAGGCACTTGCCGAAGAAAATCCCGCCGTGAACGGTGTCCCGGTCCACGATCGGCACGCAGACCAGGACGATCCCCGCGTGGCAGATCGTGATGAAGGGCTGGCCCGTCTCGACGGCGATCTCGATGGCCCGCTTTCGCTCGGCGACGCACCGCGGCCGCGATTCGTCGTCCCGCTGCACGAGCCGGCAGAACTCGGGCTGGCAATCCCGGCTGCACAGCCCCTCCGCCGGCACGCCATCCCGGCCGGTCGTCTCCAGCGCGAGCGTGAACCGCCCGCGGAACCCCCGTTCAATCCGTTCGAACGTCTGGGGCGTCAGGATGTCCACCACTTTCGATTGCTCAGCCATCAGCACTCCAGGTAACAAGATAGTGCCATTATATCAGGAAGACCGAGGACGCCAAAGTGCGTGCCTGTTCGGAGGGAACTCCGGATGGGGCCGCAAGGTGGACTTCCCGGGCGCCGGGGTTTATCATGGCGATTCGATGAGTTGCTTGGGCACGATGAAAGGAGTAACCGGACCATGCGCGATTTGCGAATTCCGCTGATGGGGCTGCTGATGCTGGCGATGGCGGGCCTGTGCCCGGCGGCCGATCGGTTCTCGAACGACGTCCGGCGGCAGGCGTTTCTGCGGGCCTTGGAACGTCAGGACGCCCAGTACGATCCCGCCGAGCAGATGATTCGCGGGGAGTTCTCCTCGCCGGGCTACCATACCACGCTCAAAGGTGGGACCGTCCATCGCACCCGCGAGTCGCTCGAATACGCGGTGGCTTTGCTCGACAGCGACCGGTCCGAGCGGCTGCCCCGCGCCGAGGCGATTCTTCGCCGCGTGATTGCGTTGCAGGACCAGGATCCCAACAGCAACACGTACGGGATCTGGCCGTGGTTCCTCGAAGAGCCGCTGGACCGGATGTCGCCGCCGGACTGGAACTGGGCGGACTTCTGCGGCGTGCAGCTTTTGCAGGTCGTCGTGGACCACAGCGACCGCCTCCCGGAGGATCTGCGGCAGAAGGTGCGGGACTCGGTCTTGCACGCGGCCCGCTCGATCCAGCGCCGCGACGTCGGTCCGGCGTACACGAACATCGCGCTGATGGGCACGTACGTCACGCTGGTGGCCGGCGAGCGGCTCGACGTTCGCGACCTGTTCACCTACGGCAAGCAGCGTCTCCAAAGGTTTTACGACTACACCGAGGAGATGGGCTCGTTCGCGGAGTACAACAGCCCGACGTACACATGCGTGGCGATCGAGGAGATCTCCCGCATGATCCGGCACGTCCGGGACAAGGACTCGCAGGATTTGCTCACGCCGCTGAACCGGTTCGCCTGGCGTCACGTCGCCTGCCGCTTTCACGCACAGTCGAAGCAGTGGTCGGGTCCGCACAGCCGGTCCTACTCGACCCTGCTGAGTCCCGAGACTCTGGCGTTTCTCCAGCGGGGCGTCGGCGAGGACATCAAGCTCATGCCTCAGGCCCAGGCGTGGGAGAGCCTCGACGCCCACCGACTGGGAGCCGAATGCCCGACGGACTACCTCTCGGGATTTCGGGACATCGTGGTGCCTCGTCTGGAGATCGAGGCCTTCGTCCACACCCGCACCGACGATCCCGACACGATCGGTCGGACCTGGCTGCACTCGGACTTCAGCCTGGGCAGCGTGAACCTCGGCGACCTGTGGAACCAGCGTCGTCCGCTCGTGGGCTTCTGGCAATCCTCCGGCGGGCCGACGGCGGTCCGCATCCGCTGCCTGCACGACGGCTACGATTACGCGTCCGCGACGCTCCTGACGGTCCAGGACAAAGGCGACGTGCTGGGCGCGGTCCTGTTCGCCACCGACCGCGGCGACACGCACATCTCGCTGGACAAGATCGCCGGTGCGACCATCGGGGCCCGCGACCTGCGCGTGCGTCTGCAATTCGAGGGGGTGGTGGACGGGCTCACCCTGCCCGGCAAGGCCGAACTGCACGAACCCATTCGTTTCGCCTCCGGACCGATCGAGGGCGTGTTCAGTTATCACTCAGCGGAGTTTGCCGATTTGACCCCGCGCGTGGAGATCGGCCGCGACTCGGAGGGAGCCTGGATCGACCTGATCCTCTATCACGGCTCAAGCCGCCCGTTCGATTTCAACCGGATCGCGGAGGCCGCCGTCGTCTTCACGCTGTCGATCGTCCCGAGGGGAACGATGTCCCTGGACATCGATCCGTCGGTCCATTCGAGCATCGAGAGCGAGCTGACCATCGCCGGAATTCTGTCGCCCCGGCAAAAGTGGATTCGTCAGCGAAGGAATGCCGAGATGCTGTTCCTTACGATTCCCACCAAGCCGTTGACGACGAAGGAACAGATCGCGGCGTCCTATGGCCGGGTGGGCGACGAGAATCCGTGGAAGATCGAGGATCTGTGACAGGCGAAGAGTCGTTGTGAGGAGGACCAGGCGCATCGTCCCCTCGGGCGCTGCGCTGACGCACGCGCCGCAGGAGACGCACAAGCCGCATCGGACGATGCCTTGGATGTTCTGAACGCGATGCATGACGACCCTTTCTTTTCCCGCCGGCCAACGGAGAACAACAGATTGTATTGTCGCCCGCTTTGGGGACACGTGAGGAAAAACCTGACGGCCTCTGTGTGTTTGGCACGTGGCATGTGGCGTCTCCGGTCTTTGACCTCAGGAATCGAACATGCCACGTGCCACGGACAGGGGGGGCGTGACACAGGGATGAATTTTTCTTGAAAAGTCTTGCATTCGTTCGGTCGATAGGTATACTTGTGACAACTATGGGTATCAGCAGCACAATTCATCTCATCCACATTAACGGCCTCATCGGCCGGCTGGCTCTGCTGCTGCGCCGCTGAGGCGCATAGAACCGAATCACCACAACCCATTTGATTTCCTGTACTTACGTAAAACGGTAGCGTTTCGGCCTCGATTACGGCATAATGGCCCGCTACGATTTGAGTTCCCAGTCGGCAGTTCTCAGTTCACAGTCTGCTGACAACAGTCAACTGGCAACTTCCCTTTTGGAGAGCCAACAATGTCTGGTGAAAAAGTATTGATTTTCGATACGACCCTTCGCGACGGAGAGCAGTCGCCCGGGGCGGCCATGTCGATCCCGCAGAAGCTTGAGATCGCCCGGCAACTGGCCGTGCTCGGCGTGGATATCATCGAAGCGGGCTTCCCGATCTCTTCGCCCGCCCAGTTCGAGGCGACCCGGCTCGTCTGCGAGCAGATTAAAGGTCCGACGATCGCTGCGCTGGCCCGCGCCAATGCGCTCGACATCGAGTCGGCGGGCAAGGCCCTGGCCGCGGCCAAGAAGAAACGAATCCACACGTTCATCGCAACGTCGCCGATCCACATGAAGCACAAGCTCAAGAAAGAGCCGGCCCAGGTCCTCAAGATGGCGGTCGATGCGATCAAGTGCTGCAAGAACTTCACCGACGATATCGAGTTCTCGCCGGAGGACGCCTGCCGCAGCGAAATCCCGTTCCTCATCGAGGTCCTCGCGGCGGTGATCGAAGCCGGCGCCACGACGCTCAACATCCCGGACACGGTCGGATACGTGCTGCCCTACGAGTACGGGCAGATCATCGCCAGGCTCAAGAGCGACGTCAAAGGCATCGACAAGTGCGTGATCAGCACCCATTGCCACAATGACTTGGGCATGGCGGTCGCCAACTCGCTGGCCGGCGTGCGGAACGGCGCCCGGCAGGTCGAGTGCACCGTCAACGGCCTGGGCGAGCGGGCGGGCAACGCCGCGATGGAAGAGGTCGTCATGGCGATCCGAACCCGCCAAGACTTCTTCGGCGCCGGCGGCATGTCGACGAACATCAACACCAAGGAGATCTACCGGACGAGCCAGTTGGTCTCGCAGCTCACGGGTTTCGTGATTCAGCCGAACAAAGCGATTGTCGGCGCCAACGCCTTCGCGCACGAGTCGGGCATCCACGTGGACGGCATCCTCAAGGAGCGGACGACGTACGAAATCATGACGCCCGAGACGATCGGCCTGGGCGGCTCTCGAATGGTCCTCGGCCGCCACACCGGCCGGGCGGGCTTCGCCGACCGCTGCAAACAGCTCGGCTACAAGCTCACGAAGGAGGAGATCGAGCAGGCGTACCAGCGGTTCATCGAGATCGCGGACAAGAAGAAGGAAGTGTTCGACGAGGACGTGGCGGCCCTGGTCAATGCCGAGAAACGTGTGATCGAGCAGGTCTACGTGCTGGAGTATCTTCACGTCGCCTCCGGCACCGGGACGCTCCCGACCGCCAGCGTGAAGATGCGGATCAAGGGCGAGATGAAGATCGCGGTCGCCTATGGCGATGGACCGGTCGACGCCGCCTACGAGGCGATCCGGCGGGCGATGGATCTGAGGCCCAAGCTCGAGGAGTACTCGATCCGCGCGATCACCGGCGGCACCGAGGCCATGGGCGAGGCGACGGTCCGCATTCGCGAGAACGATCGGACCTTCATCGGCCGGGGCGTTTCGACGGACATCATCGAGGCCAGCGCCAAGGCCTATGTGGACGCAGTCAACCGGATGGTGGCGGCGCAAGGGACAGACGAGCATCCGCAAGTGAAGGTGCAGTTGTAGACGGGAGCAAGGTAATTTGAGATCTCAGATCTGAGATCCGAAATACGAAGAGGCATAGAACGATGGGAATGACGATAACAGAAAAGATCCTGGCCCGGGCGGCGGGGGAGAAGACGGTCGTGCCGGGGCAGTTGGTGGACGCCAAGATCGACGTGGTGATGTGTCACGATGTGACGACGCCGCCGGCGATTACGATGCTCGTGGAAAAAGGGATCGACCGCGTGTTCGATCCGAACAAGATCGTGGTGACGCCGGACCACTTCCAGCCGGCCAAGGACATCAAGAGCGCCGAGCTCCACAAGAGGCTGGACGAGTGGGCCAAACGCCACAAGATCAAGCACTACTACAAGTTGGGCCGGGCGGGCGTCTGCCATGCGATCCTGCCCGAGCAGGGCCACATCCGGCCGGGCGAGGTCATCGTGGGCGGCGACTCGCACACCTGCACCTATGGCGCCCTGGCGGCGTTCAGCACCGGCATCGGTTCGACCGACCTGGCCGCGTCCATCGCGACCGGAAAGCTCTGGTTCAAGGTGCCTGCTTCGATGAAGTTCGTGCTCAACGGCTCGCTGCCGCACGGGGTCTACAGCAAGGATGTGATCCTCGCGGTGATCGGGCGGATCGGCACCGACGGCGCGCTCTACCGGGCGATGGAGTTCGTGGGACCGACGCTGAAGGAAATGACGATGGAGGCCCGCATGACGATGACCAACATGGCCATCGAGGCCGGGGCCAAGAACGGCATCATCGGGTTCGACGCGGTGACCAAGGCGTACCTGGATTCGCACTTGAAAGACGTCAAGGACTACACCGTGTTCGAGTCCGACCCGGACGCCGAGTACCTTTCGACGGAGGTGTTCGACTGCTCGAAGCTGGAGCCCATGGTGGCCCAGCCGCACTTGCCCAGCAATGCAGTGCCCATCGGCCAGTGCAAGGGCAAGGCGATGGACCAGGCCTACATCGGCAGTTGCACGAACGGCCGGATCGAGGATCTTCGCATCGCCGCCGGGATCATGAAGGGCAAAGAAGTGGCGATCCGCACGATCGTGGTGCCTGCGACGCCGGAGATCTGGAAGCAGGCGAAGGACGAAGGCCTGTTCGATGTGTTCTACGAGGCCGGCTGCGTGATCTCGGCCCCGACCTGCGGCGCGTGCCTGGGCGGCTTCATGGGCATCCTGGCCGCCGGCGAGAAGTGCATCAGCACGACGAACCGCAACTTCGTCGGCCGGATGGGCAGTCCCAAGAGCGAAGTCTACCTGGGCAGCCCCGCGACCGTCGCGGCCAGCGCGGTCGAAGGCAAACTCACCGATCCCAGAAAGTACCTGTAAGCGAGGACAAGATGGCAAAAGCACATGTCTATAAGCGCGATCATATCAATACCGACGAGATCATCCCCGCTCGGTACTTGAATACGGACAACGAAGCCGAATTGGCGAAGTATTGCATGGAGGACCTGGACAAGGATTTTGTGAAGAAGGCCAAACCCGGCGACGTGATCGTCGCGGGCGACGACTTCGGATGCGGGTCCAGCCGGGAGCATGCGGTCTGGGCGATTCGCGGCGCCAAGGTGGGGACTGTGATCGCCAGGTCGTTCGCACGGATCTTCTATCGCAACGCGATCGACTGCGGGTTCTACCTGATCGAGTCGGCCGAGGCGGTGGACAAGATCAAAGACGGCGACGAGGTCGAGATCGACTACGACGCCGGCGTGATCCGGGACAAGACGACCAAGGCCAAGATCAAGTTCATGCCGCTGCCGGACTTCGCGCTGGAGATCATCCACGACGGCGGCCTGCTCAACCATATCATGAAAGCGGGCATCTGAGTTCACAAGGGCCGGACCGATGAGCGGGAGTGTTCTCAACAGACGAGAGTTCCTTAAGGCCGCCGGCACCACGGCGATCCTGGGGTTCTGCGCCCGCGTGGGTCTCGGCCGTCATGATACGATGCGCCGCAAGCCGAGCTTTGTGTTCTTCCTGGTCGACGACCTCGGCTGGAAGGACTTGGGATGCTATGGCAGCACATTCTACGAAACGCCCAATATCGATCGGCTTGCGGCGCAGTCCATGCGATTCACGAACGCGTACGCCGCCTGTCCCGTCTGCTCGCCCACGCGGGCCAGCATCCTGACGGGCAAATACCCGGCTCGTTTGCGGACGACCGATTACTTCGGGGCCCCGCAGCCGGACACGGTCGACAAGCACTGGACGAAGGACAAACCGCTGCTGCCCGCTCGGTACGACGATCGACTGCCGCTGGGAGAAGTGACGATCGCCGAGGCTCTCAAAGAGCACGGCTATGCGACCTTCTTCGCGGGCAAGTGGCACTTGGGACCCGAGGGATACTGGCCGGAGGACCAGGGCTTCGACGTCAACAAGGGCGGTTGCGATCGGGGCGGGCCCTATGGCGGCAAGAAGTACTTTTCGCCCTATGGCAATCCAAGGCTGCCTGATGGTCCCGACGGCGAGCATCTGCCCGATCGCCTGGCGACCGAGACGTGCCGATTCATCGAGGTCGGCAAGGACCGGCCGTTCCTGGCGTACTTGTCCTTCTACTCTGTCCACACGCCGTTGATGGCTCGCGAGGACCTCAAGGCCAAGTACGAGGAGAAGGCGAAGCAGGTCAAGCACGAAGGGCTCGACTGGGGCAAGGAGGGCGAGCGAGAGGTTCGGTTCGTGCAGGACCACGCCGTGTATGCGGGAATGGTCGAGGCGATGGACCAGGCTGTGGGCAAAGTACTCGACGCATTGGACCGGCTGGACCTGGCGAAGGACACGGTAGTTTTCTTCATGTCGGACAACGGCGGGCTCTCGACCTCGGAAGGGCACCCCACGTGCAATCTCCCGCTGCGAGCTGGCAAGGGCTGGCTCTACGAAGGCGGCATCCGCGAGCCGATGATCGTCCGCTGGCCCGGCGTGACGGTTGCCGGCAGCGTGTGTGAAGAGCCGGTGATCAGCACGGACTTCTATCCGACGATGCTGGACATGGCCGGTTTGCCGCTTAAGCCCGATCAGCACGTGGACGGTCGGAGCATGAGGCCCTTCTTGCAGCAGACCAACCGGCCGGACCGTCGGGCCTTCTACTGGCATTACCCGCACTATGGCAACCAGGGCGGCTCGCCCGGCGGAGCCGTCCGCGTGGGCGACTGTAAGTTGATCGAATTTTATGAGAACGGCCGCGTCGAACTGTATAATCTTCGCGACGACCTCGGCGAACGGAACGACCTCGCGGCCGCGATGCCGGACAAGGCCGCCGAGTTGAAACAAATGCTGCACCAATGGCGCAGCGAGGTGGGGGCCCGGATGCCCACGCCGAACCCGAATCGAAAGGGTGATCCGGCGGGGCGATAGCGGTAGGGTGTGCTCTGCACACCATCTTCGAGAAAAGAACATGAGAGTGTGACAAAGAAAGGAAAACGGTTCGATGGCAAAGACATATAAGATTGCGGTGGTTCCCGGAGATGGGACAGGGCCGGAAGTGATTGCCGAGGCGGTCAAGGTGCTCAAAGTGACGGCCGACAAATTCAAGTTCAAGGTCGATCTGACGAATTTCGACTTTGGCGGCGAGCGGTACAAACGTACGGGCGAGACGCTGCCCGACAGCGCGGTCGAGGAGCTTCGCAAATTTGACGCGATCCTGCTCGGCGCGATCGGCCATCCGGACGTGGCGCCCGGCATTCTCGAGAAGGGCATTCTGTTGAAGGCCCGGTTCGAGCTGGACCAATACATCAATCTGCGTCCGGTCAAGCTCTATCCCGGCGTCGAGACGCCTTTGAAGAACAAGGGCCCCGAGGACATCGACTTTGTCGTGGTCCGCGAGAACTCGGGCGACGCCTACACCGGCACCGGCGGCGTCACCATGAAGGGCACGCCGAACGAGATCGCGGTGCAGTCGTCGGTCTACTCCCGCTTCCAGGTGGACCGCTGCCTGAAGTACGCCTTCGAATACGCGAAGAAGCACGGCAAGAAGGCCCGCGGCCGGGGCGAGAAGAACACGCTGGCGCTGTGCGGCAAGACCAACGTCCTGACGTACATCTACGGGCTGTGGGAGCGGGCCTTCCACGAGATGGGCAAGGCCCAGTACCCCGACATCAACCGCGAATACTATCACGTGGACGCCACGACGATGTGGTTCGTGAAGAATCCCGAGTGGTTCGACGTGATCGTCACCGGCAACCTGTTCGGCGACATCATCACGGACCTGGGCGCCATGATCCAGGGCGGCATGGGCATCGCGGCCGGCGGCAACATCAATCCCGAGGGCGTGAGCATGTTCGAGCCCATCGGCGGC
>CALMMH010000378.1 GCA_937868145.1 uncultured Phycisphaerales bacterium | reverse complement strand
TCCGCGAGGAAATCGTAGCCCTGCAGATGCTTGGGCGGCTCGACTCCGATTGCCGCCAGGCACGTCGGCGCCAGGTCCACCGTGCTGACCAGGTCGTCGACAACGGTCCCGGGCTCGATGTGCCCCGGCCAGTGAACGATCATCGGCACGCGAATTCCGCCCTCATAGAGCCACTGCTTGTCGCGAACGTGCGACCGGCCGTTGTCGCCGAAGTACACGATGATCGTGTTGTCGGCCTCGCCTTCCTTCTGGAGCCACGTCAGAGCGACGCCGATCTCCGCGTCGAGGAGTTGGATCGACTCCAGGTAATTGGCCCAGTCCCGACGAACGACTGGGTGATCGGGGTAATAGGGGGGCAGCTCGACCTTGGCCGGATCGATGGGGTTGTTCTTGTCTCGTCGAAAGTCCCTGTGCGTCAGCGTGAAGTTGATCTGGGCGAAGAACGGCTGGCGGGGCTTCCGCTGGGACCAGTCGGTGCCGTCGAAGGGAGGCACCAGCGGCATGAAGTTCCAATCGGTCTTTCCGGCCTTGCGATAACTCAGACCCTCGCAGTTGGTGACGAAGTAGCCGGCCCGCCGGAAGTACTCTGTGATGACCGCGGCTGGAAGGGGGAGCTTGTAGCCGTCGGTGCGATGGCTGCGGTGATTGTGGGCGCCGATGCTGGTCTGGTACATCCCGGTCATGAAACACGAGCGGGACGGCGAGCAGACGGGGGCCGTGACGAAGGCGTTTGTGAACCGGGCTCCTTCGGCCGCCAACCTGTCGAGCGTGGGCGTTTTGACCAGCGGGTTGCCGTAGCAGCCGAGGTCCGGCGATGTGTCCTCCGAAATCAGCCAGAGGATGTTGGGACGCCGAGTTGCGGCCGCTTGTTTCGGGGACGCTTGCCGGCGCTTGCGGTGACGAGGCGAAGCCTTGGTGAACGTCGAAGTGGTTTCGGCTGCGCAGCCGGACAGCAGAGCCGCCGTCCCGCAGCCGACCGTCTTGAGGAAGTCCCGACGTTTCATCCGTGAAACCCTTTTGAATTGACTATCTGCGATTTACGATTGACTAGTTGGCGAAGAGCGAGCCGACGAGGTCCGTGAGTCTGGTCACGTTGTGCCTGGCGCAGTAATCGCGAATGCCGTCGATGACCTGGACGGCGGTGTTCGGCTGAACGAAGCTTGCGGTGCCGACCGCGACCGCCGAGGCGCCGGCGATCAGAAACTCGATGGCGTCGGACGCCGTGCGGATGCCGCCCAGGCCGAGGATCGGAACGCCCGTACTCTGGGTCACTTCGCTGTAGACCTTGCTCACGAGATACACGGCGATCGGCTTGATGGCCGGGCCGGAGAGGCCGCCGGTGCGGTTGGCCAGGATGGGCTTTCGAGTCTCGATGTCGATGACCATCGCGGTGAAGGTGTTGATCAGGCTCAGGGCGTCGGCGCCTCCTTCGACTGCGGCTCGCGCCGTCGCGCTGATGTCCGTCACGGTTGGCGAGAGCTTCACGATGAGCGTCTTTTTCCCCGCCGCCTTGCGGACCGCGGCGGTGATCTCGGCGACCTGCGCGGGATCCCGGCCGAAGCTGATGCCGCCTTTGGCCACGTTCGGGCAACTGATGTTCAGCTCGAACCCGGCGATGGCCTTCTCCTCGGTGAGCCGCTCGACGACCGCGACGTATTCCTCGATCATCTCGCCGGCGACGTTGACGAACACCGGCGTGGTCATCTCCGCGATGACCGGCAGCTTCTCAGCCAGGAATCGGTCGAGCCCGACGTTCGCCAAGCCGATCGCGTTGAGCATGCCGGCGTCGGTTTCGACGATCCGCGGCGTGCGGTTGCCTTTGCGGGGCTTGAGCGTGATGCTCTTGGTGATGAATCCGCCGAGGGCGTTGACGTCCATGAAGTCCGCCAATTCGTCGCCGTACCCGCAGGTGCCGGAGGCGGTAAACACCGGATTCGCCAACCGAAGCCCCGCGAAATCCACCGAGATGTCCACGTTTGTCTGTGTCACGATTCCTGGAGTACCTCAGCCAACTCTGGCGTACTATTTGTTTTCGCCAAAAACCACCGTCCGGGCGTCGAAGACCGGGCCGTCCTGGCAGCAGAGCTTATAAATCGTCTCCTGCGAGCCCTCGATGCGGCATTCTACGGCGCAGCTCTGGCACAGGCCGACGCCGCAGGCCATTCGGCGTTCCATGCTCACCTGGCAGTCGATTTTTCGTTCACCCGCAAGATGGGCAACCGCCGCCAGCATCGGTTCTGGACCACACGCGTAAATGATCGTTCCTTGCGGGGACCAGCCTTTCTGTTCGTCAAGCCATTGCGATAAGCGAGTTGTGACGAAGCCCCAGTAGCCGGCGGAGCCGTCGTCGGTCGCCACGGCCGAGGAGATGCCGAACTTGGCGAAGGCCGGGATGAAGGGACCGACCTCGGACGGAATCTCGCCTAGATCGCCCTCGAACGGCAATGCATCGATGCTTTTGGCCCCCACGAAGGCGATGGCTTGCAACTCAGGATACTCCGTCGGCAGGTGCTTGGCCAGGCAGCGGATCGGGGGAAGGCCCATGCCGCCCGCGACCAGCAGGGCCAGTCGTTTGTTTCTGGGCATGGAAAAACCGTTGCCCAGGGGCCCGATGATGCTGGCGGAATCGCCGGCCGCCAGGGTGGTCAATCGCACGGAAGCCGGTCCGAGCACACAGTAAAGGAGCTCGGCCGTTGTTCTGCCCGGTTCAGGTGTCACATCGGCGAAGCTGAACGGCCGGCGGAGGAGGACATTCCGTTTGCAGGCGTCCCGCAGGTGCGCCGGAATTCGCTCTTCAGGCGGCAGGCCCACCTGGGAGACGTCGATCTGGAGGAACTGCCCCGGCTGAAACCTGGCGAAAGCCAGAGCCCCGTCGCCCGTGAACTCCAGGTCCATCCTCCAAAAACATTCGCCGATCCGACGGTTGGAGAGAACCGCCGCGGTGAAGACACCCTTGCGAATTGATGATTGATGATTGATCATTGATGATTTCACGGAAGATCTAGACGTCTCTTCAATAGTCAATTATCCATTGTCCATAATCAATCAGAGGACGTTCTCGTACACTCGAACGCCATCCACCACTTTACAGACGTGGGTGGCGTATTTGTTCGCGAAGGCCGGTCGGCTCCGCGGATAGGCGG
>CALMMH010000377.1 GCA_937868145.1 uncultured Phycisphaerales bacterium | reverse complement strand
GTGTTCATCAGCCTCGGCGGCTACTGGCCCAGCGATTACTCCTATGTCCGTTACTACTGGTATGGCTGGCATCCGTACGTGTGGTACGGCTACTACCCGGTGCCGCGAGAAGTCGCCGGAGACTCGTACACCTATTACACCTACAATTACTATTCCCAGAGCGACGACGGCACGTACACGAGCGCCGTCTCCGAGGCGCCGGCAGAGACCGAGGTTGTGGATCAGAGCACGTGGGCGGATGTTCGCCAGAAGCTCGATCAGCCGGACGAGAGGACGCCGGCGGCCCAGACGGTCGCCGACACCCGGTTCGAAGAGGGCGTCAAGAGTTTCGAAGCGGGCAATTATGACGCTGCGGCGGAGAAGTTCGAAGAGGCCATGCGGTTGTCGCCCGACGACATGATCCTGCCGTTCGCGTACTCCCAGGCTCTGTTCGCCGATGGGAAGTACACCGAATCGGCGGATATGCTGCGGAGAGCCTTGAGCAAGGCCACTCCGGATAAAGAGGGAGTCTTCTATCCTCGCGGCCTCTACTCGAATGACGACGTGTTGTACGCCCAGATCGAGAAGCTCGTGGACAAGCTGGAGAACTTCGGCTACGACGCCGACATGCAGCTCTTGCTGGGTTATCATCTGCTGGGCACCGGTGAAACGGGCTATGCCCGCGAGCCCCTGGGACGCGCCGGCCAGGATCTTGAGAACGCACAAGCGGCCCAGGTTTTGCTGAAGCTGGCCGACAAGATCGAGAGCGAGGCCAAGACGGACGAGACCGAAGAGGGCGTCGAGAAATCCAGCATGACGCCTCCGACCGAGGCAACGCCATCGTCTGACGCACAAACGACCCTTGGAGGCGTTCAACCGTCGATCGCCTCCAGTGTTGCTCCTGCGGAGAAAGCCGCGGAGCCCCAGCCGCAGGTCGTGCCGGACCCGAATAAGACGGATCAGAGGGTTGTGCCCAACGAGACATCGCCGTCAAATGAGCCACAACAGAGCAATGGCGGTTCTTCCGGTGAGGCTCCGGCATCGGCCAACCAGGCACGTGTTGGACTGATTGGCCCTCCATCCGGTTTGATCGCCGGTTTGGGCCGGTATCTGCGCGGCGATCTGGCGGTCTTTGCCGGGATCGTTCTGCTGGGCTGGACCGGGGTCTATCTGCAGTGGCGGCTTCCGGATCGTGCTTAGAAACTGGCCATTTTGCAAAAGTCCAGTTAGAAGTAGGGATTGTCAGAGTGGGATTGCAGGGCGACGTCAAGAGGCCGGCCCGGATCCGGGTTGATGCGTGGGAGTTTGCCGGTTGAACTCGCGTTATCTCCATGATAGAATAGGGGTTTACGGGATTTGTGGCCCGTGCCTACCGGCGTTCGGAGGATCGGATGCCGGGGGGACCCCTGTCAATGAGTATAGGAGAACGAGATAACCGGACATGGATAAGCGGCTGCGTAACGCTCTACAGCAACTTACGGCCTCTGACACGGAGTCGCGTCGCCGAGCGATGGAGCCTTTTGTGAGGGCGACCTTTGCCATGTTTATCGGGCATTTGCATCGCTACCTCGGCAACGAAGTGGAATGTGAAGATGTATTGGAGGACGTGTACGCGGACATCTGGGAGAACCCGGATCACCTGCGTGATATTGACGAGGATCGGCAACTCTTGCGAACGGTGTACCTGTACTACATGCGCAAGCGTCTCCGCGAGGTGTATCGGAGACTGAACCGCAGGTCCTGCCTGTCGCAGACCGACATGCAGAACCTGATGGCGCCGGACCTGGGCTTGGCCGACCTGGTTTCGCAGGAGGAATTGAAGGATCTTCTGCACAAGATGCTGGATCAGCTCAAGGCCCGGGAACGCAAGGCGATCGAGTTGTGGATGGAAGGGATGTCCAACCGGGCCATCGCCAACCAGCTCGAAACGACGGTTGGCGCCGTCAAGATGTTGGAGTTTCGGACGATTTTGAAACTACGAGAGATGTTGAAAGAGCATTGTAGGGAGTCTGGTGGGCAGGACTGAGGGTCCTGCCGGGATTGGAGCGGTTTTTACCATGGCAAATGCACACAGAGAGATCCAGGAATTGCTGGCCGATTACGCCGGGTCGCTTCGCGACGGCTGTCTGCCGACGTTTTTGAAGTCTCTGACCAAAGAAGAGGCCAAGCGAATCGGCGAATCCAAGGACTTCTGGGAAGCCACGGAAATCGTGCGGCTGATGAACAGCGCCAGTTTCGGCGCCAAGGTGGTGACGCCCGACGTCGGTCTTTTTATTTCGCGCGTTGACGCGGGGATTGCGTCCCGCATGAAGAAGGCTCAGGCGTCAACGCGGGATCCCAGCCGAAGTCATGTGAACCTGCAGTAAGGATGTGGAACCAGTCATGGAAAAGGGAGAATTCGACCTTCTTCCAGGACTCCATTGGATGACGGAATCAGTAGCCCCCCTATGATTTTGGATAGCTATCAGTGTTCTTCCTGTTACTTTGAAGACAAGGAACCCAGCACGCGGATCGATCCGTCGACGATCTCCCCGCAGCAGATGCGGGTGAGCTTCAACAACGTGCTGGTGGTGTTTGTGTGCGTGGAGCGGTACGACGGCCGCGAGGAGCTGGAGCAGGTGGTGGCCGAACTCGGCTCGCTGGTCGCTATGCTGGGCAAGCGGCCGATCGTTTTGTGTCCCAACGTGCATCTGTCGATCGACAAGGCACCGGAGAAGCAGGCGATCG
>CALMMH010000376.1 GCA_937868145.1 uncultured Phycisphaerales bacterium | reverse complement strand
AATCAGGAGGGGGGTGGGGGAAATACCGACATGAGACAACACAGAAGAAGACGTGTCTTCCACTCACTGGGTCGCCATGAGCCTATTATGAGACTCTCACCAAATCAGAGACCTTGGTCTCCTTCGCTCCTAGCCGTTCCGTCGGAGAAGGCTTTCTGTAGATCACTCTCAAAATGGCTCAGAATATTGACCAGGCTCTCATTCACAGCCTCGACGAAAACTTCGGTGGTCTTTTCCTGCACAGGCGTGGCCGCCCGATAAGTTTCGGCGAAGACCACCTTCTGCGTGTCGTCGGCGTTGTCCAACAGGAACAATCGGATCTCCATCACGGCCGCAGGGGCGGACTCTTTGGAGAAATCGCCGTAGAGAGATGTAACGTTCCCTTCGAGAGTGTAATGAGGCACAATTCGGCTGCCCACAGGCAGGACCTGCGTAAACAGACCGGAGTCGGCCAGCCAATCCCGCATCCGCTCCGTGATCATGGTGCCCGGCGAGACCAGGAACTGGCGATAGTAGTCCACTTCGTACTCGAACTTGTCGAGACGATAGACGAGGTTCCTCGCCGCGAACTCGACATCGACGCTGAACCGGTGCACTTCCAACGAGCCGTCCACGACGGCCCGGAGGGGTTCCCCCTGCCGGACTGCCTCGAGGATGTAATCTCGCTTCTGGTGAGATGGCCCCGTGGTGCATCCGCCCGCAATCAGACTGATCCAGAGAAGACATAGACACGGAAGACTGAGGATCCATGATGCTCGCAACCTGCCGGCTGCGGCTCGGACCTTTTTCTTTCCGTGGGTTTGGGTTTGCGGGGTTCTTCGATTGCCGATCATTTCAGTACCTCCGATTCACGAGGCGGATTGCTGAACAACAGTTCCGACGGACGCTCCCTGAGAGTTGCGATCAGGTCGTTCAGGCCGTCCATGGTTTCTCGCAGCTCGGCCAGGATCGTTTGGATCTCCGGCCTCTCGGTAGCAAGCACCTTATTGAGCTGGGACATCATTTGGTTAAGCCGCCCCACGACCTCGGGCAGGTTCGCCCGGCTGGTCGCACCCTCCGGCGGGGCCAGAAGGTCTTTGAGGTGTTTGTTCGTCACCCGAAGCTCGGCGATCAGGCCTTGGGCCTCGTGGCTCAGAGCCGGGATGTTGGCGTCCGCCACGCTCTGATTGAGAGCCCCCAGGAGCCGCTCGAGATCCGCATTGAGTTTCACCATGTTCAAGGCGGCCAGCTTCTGATCTATCGCCGTCAGCACGTCGCGCACCTGCCGGCTCAACTGCGGAATGTCGGCATCGGCGACAGCCTGATTGAGCGAGGTGAGAAGTTCCTGCGTGGACGCGTTGATCCGGTCCATCTGCAAGTCCTCGATCTTCTGGCGGCTCACCTGCAACAGGGCGCGGCCCTCCATGCTCAACTCCGCCAAATCGGCGTCGTTGATGGCCGTGTTGAGCGAAATGAAGAGCTTCTCTAAGGAACTGGCCAAGCCTCCGACGTCGATGCTCTGCAACTGGGTCAGAACCTTGTCGATCGAGTCCTTGATCGTCGTCAGCTCGCCCGGCGCCGATGGAATCACAGGATAGATCGGCTCCCACGGAAC
Source organism: uncultured Phycisphaerales bacterium (assembly GCA_937868145.1). Classification (GTDB taxonomy): domain Bacteria; phylum Planctomycetota; class Phycisphaerae; order Sedimentisphaerales; family Anaerobacaceae; genus PLanc-01. The sequence continues at coordinate 8,662 of CALMMH010000376.1, read as the reverse complement.
CTCCTCGACGGCAAATCGGTTGGGATCGAGATAGTTCATCTCGAGATAAGCCTGCCCCGTGAGGATGTTCGAGGTGATCCGCACGCGGAGGCCTCGCGCGATCATCTGCCGCATGGCCTCTTCGACCTGCTCGACCGCAAAGTCGGGCATCTTCGATCGCGGCACAGCCGTCACCACGCGAACGTGCGGCGCGTAGGGCGAGAGACGTCCGTCTCGTGTGGGCAGCTCGTAGCTGTTGCCCACGAATCCGATCTGCTTGACTTGCCCGATGCGGACGCCCCGGAATTCCAGAGGCGATCCGGTGCTCAGGCCCGTGATGGACTCGGCAAAGTACGATTCGAACAGCAGCTCATCCTGCGCCAGGAGCCCGGCCCCGAACACCACGACGGCCACCGCCATCAGGGCCATCGCGACCAGAACGAAGATCCCGATCTTAAAATAGTGCGGCTTTGCATCCATTCCACAAACCCATCCAATCTCTAAGTGAGATAGAACGAAGTGTGATTTTAGATGGTTGATTGTTGATTTGCAGAGAGCGAGACGGCGCGTTCTCCAAATCACACATCACACATCCACAATCAAACGTCATCCTTACGCATTCCCTTTCTCCAACCGGCGACTGAAAAACTGCCGGACCATCGGATGCTCGCTCTTGTCGCGAAGATCCTTCGGCCGGCCGTCGGCGATGATCGTCTTGCTCTCCCGGTCCACCATGATCGCGCGGTCGGCCACCGCGAAGATGCTCGCAAGCTCGTGCGTCACGATCACGAACGTGATGCCCAGGCTCTGCGACAGCTCCAGAACCAGCTCGTCGAGCTGCGCCGAGGTGATCGGGTCCAGGCCCGCCGAGGGCTCGTCGAGGAACAGGATCTTGGGATCCAGCGACAACGCTCGCGCGATGGCGGCCCGCTTTCGCATGCCGCCGCTGAGCTCGGCCGGCATCTTGTACGCCGCCGCCTGGAGGCCCACCGCCTTGAGTTTCATCTGGGCGATCACCTCGATCGCCTCGCGGGGCAGGTCTGTGAACTCCTCCAGCACCAGGGCGATGTTCGACAGGATGGTCATCGAGCCGAACAGGGCCCCGCTCTGGTAAGCCACGCCGATCTTGCGGAGCACGTCCAACCGCTCCTGCCCTTCCGCAGTCACAACGTCGACCCCCTCAATCAGGACGCTGCCGCTGAGCGGTTTCGTCAGACCGATCATGTTCTTGAGCAGCGTGCTTTTGCCCGATCCGGAACCGCCGAGAATCGTGAGAATCTCCCCCGCCCGGACATCGAAGTTGATGCCCTTGAGGATAACCGTGCTGCCGTAGCCGGCCGTGAGGTTCTTCACCTGAATGATGGGCTCGCCTGTCATTTAGATTCCAAGGAAATAGTAGATGACCGCAAATACCCCATCGGCCACGACGATCGCGATGATCCCGCTGACGACCGCGCGGGTGGCGGAATCGCCGACCGCGCTGGGCCCGGTGCCGGTCTGAAGGCCTCGCAGGCAGCCGATGCCCGCGATCAGGGTCCCGAACACGAATGTCTTGGCCAGGCCGCCGAAGATGTCGCCGAGCGTGGCCGCGGCGCTGATCCGCTCAATGTAGGTGCTGATGGGAATGTCCCACGTGGTCATCACGACGCCGCAACCGATCAGGCCGAAGAGCAGGTTGAACATCGTCAGCAAAGGCAGCATGCACACCGCCGCGATCAATCGGGGCAGAACCAGGAACTGGACCGGGTCCAGACCCATCGTGACCAGAGCGTCGATTTCCTCGTTGACTTTCATCGTCCCCAGTTCGGCGGCGAAGGCCGAACCGCTTCGGCTGGCCAGCACCAACGCCGTGATCAGCGGTCCCAGCTCGCGGAACAAGGCGATCGCCACGAGGTCCGCGACGAAGATCTCCGCACCGAAATTCTGCATCGCGGCCGCCGACTGGAACGCCAGAATCAGTCCGATAAGAAAGCCGAGCAACGCCGTGATGCCCATCGCGTTGACGCCGGCCTTCTCGGCCATCAGAAAGGTGTCCTGCCGGCGCAGACGGCCCGGATGCAGCACGGTCTTGAGCAGCTTCGCACAGATTTCGCCGGTGAAGCTGACCTGGGCGGTGAAGTCGGAGAACAGATCGGCGGCCCACCTGCCGAGGTTGTGGACGGCATTGGCCACGGGCCCCAGGCTCTTGGGCGGCAGAACCTGATGATCGATCTCGAACAGGGCCATCAGTTGCTGAAACTGCGGCTGCAAGTCGCGAATCTCGATCTGACCTTCGTTCTGCTCCAGGATCCGCTTGTACTCCATAAGCAGCGAGATCCCGGCGGCGTCGCAGTACTCGACCGCGCCGACCTGTACAATCAGCCGCTTGGGACGCAACTCGCGAAGCCTGTCCGTGCTCTGCCGCCAAAGAGAGGCCGTGCTGTCACGGTCCAGCCGGCCCGTGAGAGTCAGCGTGGCCTGCCCATCCCGTCCGGGCTCCAACCTGAATGTAGCTTGTTCCGTACCGTCCATGATACCCATCGACTAAGGAATCCAACGGGTTCCATTCTAAACCGCTCAGGGCCCTTTTGCATAGTCCCTTTACGGTCTTTCTTCATACATCTCCCCCTGAGGCCTGTTGGCGCAAGGGGGCGACCCTCATTAGAATACGCGTCATGGGTCCGACGGCATGCGCATGGAGCATCGCGGCCGTCACGGAACCACAACATAGGTTGCGAAGGAGGCCGAATGATGGCGGAGAACACGATTCATGCGATGGTTCGACGGGAATTCCTGGAGAAACTCGGCGTGCTCTCGCTGGGGGCGATGGTCGCCGGCGGCTCGGCTGCAAACCGATCCCACGCGCAGCAATCGCGAACGAACCCGACGTGGGAGCCGGTCTCCGACCGCAAGGTTCGCGTCGGCATCGTCGGGTACGGCGTGTGCAAATTCGGAGCCCAGTTCGGTTTCCAGGATCATCCCAACGTCGAGGTCGTCGCGGTCAGCGACCTGATCCCCGATCGGCGAAACGGCCTGATGGAGGCCTGCCGATGCGGCAAGTCGTACGACTCTCTCGAAGAACTGGTCAAAGACCCCAAGATCGAGGCGGTCTTCGTGGCCACCGACGCCCCCAGCCACGCGCGGCACTGCATGGAAGTGCTCAACCACGGCAAGCACGTGATGACCGCAGTCCCGGCCGTGCTCGGATCGCTCGAACAGGCCGAGCAACTCGTCGAAACCGTGCAGAAGAACGGCCTGAAGTACATGATGGCCGAGACGAGTTGTTTCCACGAGGACTGCTACGCCATGCGGAAGATCTACCACGCCGGCGGCTTCGGCAAGCTCCTGTACTCGGAGGGCGAATACTATCACTACAGCCCCACGCCGATTCCGTCTTATAAAGAATGGCGGGTCGGTCTGCCGCCGCTGTGGTATCCCACCCACTCGACCGCCTACTACATCGGCACCACCGGCAAGCGGTTCACCTCGGTCTCGTGCGTTGGCTCCAATGCTGCAGGCTACGCGGCCTTCGCCCCCGGCGGCAACAAGTACGGCAATCCGTTCAGCGACGAAGTGGCCCTGTTCCAGACCAGCGAAGGCGGCTCGTCGCGGATGCTCATGTGCATGGGCGTGTTCGGACTGGTCAACGAAACCGGCCGGGTCTTCGGCGAGAAAGGCTACATGAACGAAATGAACTACCAGGGCACGATGAAGGACCTGCCCAATTTGGCCAGGCCCGCCCTGCCGCCTTCGGTCGACGCCGGCGGCCACGGCGGGTCCCACGGGCCCCTGATGAACGAATTCGTCACTGCGATCCTCCAGGACCGCGAACCCATCGTCAACGTCTACGAGGCTCTGGCGATGACCGTGCCCGGTGTCATCGCGCATCAGTCTGCCCTCAAGGGCGGCGAGACCCTCAAGATTCCCCAATACGACAAGGCATGACAGGTTCTGCCTTCTATCTCGGTTGAAAGCATCGCATGTATACGATCAAAGACATTCTGCGAATCCAGGTGGCCCCGGCTCTGGGCTGCACAGAGCCGGCGGCTGTGGCCCTCTGCACGGCGGCAGCAAAAACGCTGCTGTCCGATGGGGAACCCGACTCGATCGAGCTGTGGCTGAGCCCCAACATTTATAAGAACGCCTTCGCGGTGGCGATCCCCGGCACCAACGGCGCCAAGGGAATCGGCCTGGCCGCAGCATTGGGCTTCTACGCCGGAGACCCCGCAAGAAAGCTGGAGGTGCTTGAGCCCGTCAACACCGAGTCGCTCGCCAAGGCTCAGACGCTTGTGGCATCCGGCAAGGTGGCCGTCAATCTGCTTGAAGACCGCACCGGGATCTACATCCGGTCTACGCTCAAGGCCGGTTCGAATGAAGCGGAGGCGGTCATCAAAGGAACGCACGACAACCTCATCGCTCTCAAGCGCAACGGACAGCCCGTCAAGGATCATCCCCTGCTCTCCCTCACCGTCGCCGACAAGAGCGAGGCCGATCAGCTTGAAGGCTTTCTGCGCAGCCGCACGCTCGAGCAACTGCTCGTGCTCGTCGAGGACATGGACGACGAGGATCTTCAGTTCGTCATGCGAGGCGTCGAGTGCAACGTCAAACTGGCCGAGCACGGGCTGGCCTTCCACGACGGCCTGGGCGTCGGCGGCACGCTGGAGCGTCTGACTCGCGAGGGCCTCACGTGCAGGGACATGATCGCGGAGGCCCGCATCCTGACCTCGGCGGCTTCCGACGCCCGAATGGCGGGGGTCAAGCTGCCTGCGATGAGCTCGGCCGGCAGCGGCAATCACGGCCTGACCGCGGTGCTTCCGATCTGGGCGGTGCGAACCCATTTGCATCATCTCACAGACAAAAACGTGCTCAAAGCCATCGGCCTGAGCCACATCGTCACCGCGTACATCAAGGCCCACACGGGCCGGCTGTCCGCGGTCTGCGGCTGCTCGGTGGCCGCAGGGGCCGGGGCCGCCGCGGGCGTCGCGTACCTGATGGGAGGCAATCTCGCCCACATCGCCGGGGCGATCAAGAATCTCCTGAGCGACCTGGCGGGCGTGATCTGCGACGGGGCCAAGGCAAGCTGCTCTCTGAAGCTGGCGACCGCGGCCGGCACCGCGGTGCAGGCGGCCCTCTTCTCGCTGCACGGCCTGGCCGTCGGCGAGCGGGACGGCATCGTCGCGTTGACGCCCGAGCAGACGACCCGGAACATGGGCCAGATCAGCACCAAGGGCATGATCGAGACCGACCGGACGATTCTTCAGATCATGATCGACAAGCAGTTCAGCTAAGGGCGTCTACCGCGGCGACGACGCGATCGGCAGCAGAGCGATAGTCGCTATGCCACGCGGACCGACCTGGAACTTGACGCGATCCTGCGCGGCGTCCAGAGGTTTCTCGGGCCGCTCCATGGCGTCGCAGACCTGTGCCTTCGACCAGCCGGGCGGCAACCGGAATGAGCCGTGGGCCTCGCGGTCCAGGACATTCCAGAATCGCAGGATCAGACGGCTGTTGTCCTCTGCGACTTTGAAAGCCAGCAGCGGTCCGCCGGCGAAGTCGATGTCCAGAACCGCCAGGCCGGACACGGCGGGCGACCGGCCCGGCACATGCAGGAACGGCGGGGCCTCGAACTGCTGCGCCTCCTGGACCGCGTGCAACGGATCGAACGGCTCATCGAGCAGCACGACGCGGTAGCGGAACGTCCAGTCCCACCGCCCCGCCTGCCCGAACTGATGGTCGTTGCGAGTGAGATTCATCATGGGCATGGAGGCCATGCAGGCATCAGCCCGGCCGAATCGCCACAGCAGCGAATCCGGCGCAATCACGAGCGCCGTTCGCCCCTCGGCGGTCGCGGCGGCAAATGTCACGCCCGCATAGAGTTCCGGATTGGCCCCGGGCAGATCGTCGCCTCCGGCCGACTTGGGTCCGGCCGTGACAATCGCCCCCGGCGTGTCATACCGATACACCGGCTTGTCCATCGCGAAGGGAAAACGGAACTCGACGGTCTGGGGATCGTCGGTCCATCCATCCTGCAATCGGTAGCTGATGTCGATCCACGGATGGGCCTCGTGGAAGACCCACTCGCTCGACACCTTGAAACCGGAGCGTTCGAAGTCGGCCGCAATCTGTACGCCGCGATCGGTCCGGCGACATTGCAGATTCCCAGGCGTGATTGCCGTCGAGGAAGACAGAACTTCCGGAAAGACAGAGTCCGGCCTGGCCTGGCTGCGATATCGCGTGTGCACGAATTCGCCGAGGCCCGCGGCAATCCAGGACCGGCCGGCGGCATCCGTGACGGAGGCCACGCAACACCGGTTGGGATCGAAGACAACCCGACTACCCCGCCAGGGGAACGTTGTCTCTTCGGGCCGGCCGTCTCCCAGATGCGCAGTTCGTTCGACAGGCTCGGGCCCCAGCGAGCGGGCGATGTCCATCGCCTGGGTGACCGCGTCGGCCCGCACCCCGGCCGACAGGGCCGCCCGCTGACGATCCGTCCCGCCAAAGTCGTGCTCGGCAAATCGCAGCAGTTGCGAAAAACCATGGCGAATGAGATCGCGATTCTTCGCGTCCCCGTGCCCGGCCATGGTCTTGAGGGTCTCGCCTGCCTCGGCCACTCGCAGCAGACGCTGGGCCTGGCGAAACTGCGTCGTCAGTCCGGCCAGATGAGCCGCCCATTCCTCCCAGCAGATCCCGAACGTGCCCTCCACGACCGGGACGGCCAGGTCCTTCTCCCGGATTTCCCGCTGGGCGGCAGCGAAGAAATCCTCGTACCGCGCGTCCACAACCCGGACGGTCCCGTCGGACTCGGCGTTGAATTTCCGGATGAAGGCCGCGAGGTCTTCCGTCTGCGTCCAGTTGTCCCAGCCGGTGCCCAGCAGCAGAATGCTCGATATCGGATAGTTCTGCCCGTAGGCTTCGTAGCGCGCGATGGTCTGGCGGATGAACTCCTTTCGCTTGGTGAACACCTCCGGGCTATTGCGGTCCGTGACCGACTGCACCTGGAAGGCGTCCCACTTCTCGCCGGCCATACTCGACAGGCAGTAACCTTCAGCGTATCCGCCCCAACTGCCTGTGTCGGAGTAGAGGTCCCACCGCATGAGAATCCGCTTGCCGTTCGGCGCCTGCCACCAGACCAGCGGCAGCGCCTCGCGCCGGCCCAGGTAGCTTTCCGCCCGCAGGTTGTAGACGCCCCGGCCCAGAAACTCCAAGCCGCATTCGGTCAGGATATTCGCCACGCCCCAGGGGATCGCAGAGTTCTCCATGACCAGCGACGTCCGGGTCCGGACCCCTGTGGAGCGTTCGATGCTCGCGGCCGCGAGAGAGGCCCGAATCGCCGTCTCGGTGTCCAGAATGCCCCACAGGAGCACGGCATAGTTGCCCACATAGCCGATACGGCCGTCGCGGATCGCCTTGTGCAGCCTCTCGCTGCCGGTTTGGCCGCGATGGCGTCCGTACACCTCGTCCCAGATCGTCCCATCGAGATTCCAACGGGTTCGGTCCCGCTCTGCCAGGTCCAGGTAGTAATCGAGAAGGGTCGCCATGCGCAGCTCGATTTCCGTGGTCGAGCCGCACCAGCCATAGTCGAGGTGCTTGTCCTGGGCCAGGTAGACGGTCCATCGTCTGCCGTCCTCGGCCCCGAGGCACGGGACCGATGCGGCCAGGCACAGAAACCACGCAATCAGACAAGGCAGACTCCCGGTCGGTCTATCTCGAAGCATCTCTGTACCTTTCGATCTAGGCATTCAGCCTGAACTGACGCAGATCTCTCTGGAGCCCCTTGGCGTTGCCGACAAAACGATCGAGTTCCCGCCAGAAGGCCCGGCTGTGGTTCTTGTGGCGCGTGTGGACCAGCTCATGGAGAATCACATAGTCCCGCAGTTTCTCCGGCAGCCGGAGCAGATTGATATTGAGATTGATGTTGTTGCGGTGCGAGCAACTGCCCCAGAGGGTTCGCTGGTTCTTCACCATCGCCTTGTTGTACTGGAAGCCGTGCCTGGCGGCCAGTTCCCGCAGGCGGTCGACTAAGAGCCGAGAGGCCTCAGACCAACCGGAAACCGGCATTTCTCCAAGACCACGAAAGTCACGGCGATGCCGCTGGATCCAGGCGATCCGGGAATTGAGGAATTGCCAGGCTTGGTCGAGGGAGACCGCTTTGGGAACCGTCAGTTTGATCTGGCCGTCGCGTCGGAGCGTAATCCGCGTGTAACGGGCACGGTCCGAGGACTCCACCACGACGGGGCCGATATCCGCGATTTGCCAAGTATCGATAAGCTTTACCATGATCATAGGACCTATGAGACTCATGGGACCAATAGGACCTATCGACTCCTAATCCAGCACCTTTGCCGTAATACCCGAGGCCTGAGACTCGAGGGCGGCGGTGAAGAGCGTGTGCCATGCGACGCTCTCCCATGGTGTGACGCAACCGGCGAAGCGGCTCGGCGTGCGGCCCGTGTCCAACTCGTGCAGGAACGCCGCCCACATCTGCAGGATCGCGTCCGAGCCCCCGAATTGAAAGATCGCCGGAGTGATCGAAGCGTACGCCGTCTCGTGGCCCAGATCGATCCGTCGCCAGGTCTGCTCCTGGCCCGGCCTGTACTCGAGCACTTCGAGCGTGTTGGCTTGGCTGAGGCTGTATCGGGCGGAGGCCCGCGTTCCAAGGATTTCGATATACCAGTTGTTCCGTTCGCCCGGCGAGATGCGGTGC
>CALMMH010000375.1 GCA_937868145.1 uncultured Phycisphaerales bacterium | reverse complement strand
CGACTGCTCCCGCCGCCGAGGTTGAATCGCCACGCGGACAGGCCGATTCCCCGAGGATTGTTGCTGTCGTCCAGACCCGTTTCAAAGAACAGATCAGCAATCGCCCGGCGTTTGTCGTCCGGCCACTGCCCCACGAACTGAATGGCCCAGGCGTCGGATGCCCCGAAGTTGCGGATGGTTTGGCGAGTCTGCGACACGTCGATCGTGAGAATCAGGGGCGATGCAGCCTCCGTCCGCAGGTCTCCCCCGTTGCCGGGCACGCACGGCACATAGGAACCGTGCGAGACGTCTGTGCAGAACCACAGGATCGCCGCCATTCGAATCGCAGAGGAACTCCACAGTCTCATGCACTCCCATCCCTTCGTACATCAATCACAAATACGCTTTCACGGCGACTTCGCGATTCCGATTCCGTCCGAGGCCGCGACCGGACTTCCAATCGCCGCTCGCGATCGAACGCCGAGGTGGATCACGACCTGGCCGACCATGCCCGCTGCGATGACCCCTATTGCGAACCAATAGGGTGCGTACAGCCCCGCATGATCACACAAATACCCGCCGGCCGCCGAGCCGATGGTCAAGCCCAGGGAAATCACAGTCTCGTGAATCGCCATCCGGCCCGATCGTTTCCTGCTGCCCGAAGCGCCGTAATATAGGTGGGAGCAGTAAGCAAAGCCGTATGCCACGCCGAGCAGGATCGAAGAGACAAAGAGGATACTCAAGGCCCTGCCGTAGATGGTCATGAGCAGCGTCGCCAACAGAACGACTTGCCCGATGACCAATAGGCTGGGCTTATAATGCCAACGAGCCCACCCGCCCGCGATCACCAGGGCCAGGAAGTTACACAAGGCATAGATGGTCAGATACAGACCGAACTGGGACTCCGTGTACCCGTGATCGCGGAAAACCAACGCGAATTGAGACCGGATCACCGCGTAGGATGCGCAGGCGCTGAACAGGGCGATCCGCGAAATCCATCGACAGTCCGCCAGCAGCCGCCGGTCGCACGGGGCCTCGTTTACATTCGCCGGCAGAGCGGCTGCGGAGGTCTTGCGAGTCGAGCCGTCCCGCCCGAAGCTCAACAACACCTGCGCCAAGACCACGGCTGCCGCCGCTCCGATGAGCGGCAGGATGGGATTGACTTCAAAGAGCCAGCCGCCGATGACCGGGCCGAGAGTCCCGCCGCTGGACCAGGCGCCGTTGTACCACCCCAGCCGCTGGTTCAACCGCACCCCCTCGTAATCGGACGAGACCCAGCTCATCAGGAATGGCCAATACAATGCCATCGTCGCCCCGCCGACGCCGCCGGCCGCGATGAGGATCCAGATCCACGCGGGGTTGTTCAGCCCGGGATGACGCTGGGCCCACACAACCACCAAACTCATCGTGACCGTCGCGCACAGAGCCACGACCCCGGCGCAAAGCGTCGTCCGCTTGACGCGAAGATGGGTCAGCCATGAGCCGGTGACCAGCAGAGCGATCATGTAGGCCAGATTGTTGATGGCCGGCGCATAGCCGACGTGGGCGTTCGTACCACCGATGGAGGTAAGAATGAAAGGCATCGCCGCCCACGCCATGCTCAGGCAGACGGCCATCATGAACGCGGCGCCATACTGCGGCCAAGCCGACTCCGCCCGCGAGAAACCTCGCGTCGGAGATCCTCCGTCATAGCCGCCGGCCGGCAATCCCTTGCTTTCTTCCGACATTCGGATCGCACTCCAAATGTCTCAATTGTACCGTTTTGTGGACGATACGCCAGCAATCCTTCACAGACACCGGCTTCCCGTACAACCGACTCCCAGCAAATGCATGAGCCACCCTCCGCAGGTGGCTCACGACTGGACAGGCCGGGTGTATGGACAGGCTACTTCTCTTCGGGCGTGCTTTCGCCGACATTCGACGGCTCATTCGTGGATTTGAAGGTGTAGTTCTTCTTGGCCGCCTGCTCGCGAACGGCCTGTTTGACCGCCGAGCCGAGCGTGTTCGCCTGAGGATTCTGTTTCTTCATCTCCTCGATAATGAACTGGTTCCGCTGCGTGCTGAGCTTCTGAATCCTGGCCTGGATCTCCGCCCGTTCGTTGGCCTTGGTCGTCACGTAGGCGTCCCTCTGCTCGAGGCTCATCTCCTGCATGTTCCGGGGCAGATCCTTCACCTCCACCTCATCCAACTTCACCTGATTCGTGCGGACCGCGTCGACCAGATCCCAGGAACTGTTCGTGTAGTACGCCGACGCCTTGGTCAGGGCTCTGCCCACGCCGGCCTGCGCCGACAGATTCGCCGCGTTGTTGTCTTGAGCCGTCTGTCGCTCCTGAGCGACCTGCCCCTCGGAGCCCAAAGGGATATATGTCCGATTCAGACGCACGCTCAGTTCCTCGATTTCCCGATCCTGCGGCGCAGGGATGTGAACGATCTGTCGATTGTGATCGATGGTCAGATGCCGGCCATCGGCGAGCAAAGCCCCATCCTTCCATTTGCCGTCGATTCCCTCCCGCTCGCTGCCGCAATGGATTGTATTGACGATAACTCCCTTGGCGATGGCGGCCCTGCAAACCTCGCGGTAGTCCA
>CALMMH010000374.1 GCA_937868145.1 uncultured Phycisphaerales bacterium | reverse complement strand
ATCTTCGGCGACGCCGGCGAGCGGGTCGTCGTCGAGGACAAGCTCCTGGGCGAAGAGACGTCGATCCTGGCGTTCGTGGACGGCCACAGCATCTACGTCATGGAGTCCTCCCAGGATCACAAACCCATCGGCGACGGCGACACCGGCCCGAACACCGGCGGCATGGGCGCCTACAGCCCGGCGCCGATTGTGACCGATACGATGATGGACCGGATCACTCGGGAAATTCTCGTTCCAACCGTCGACGCGATGAACCGCAACGGGACCCCCTACAGGGGCGTACTGTACGCGGGCCTGATGATGACCAGCGGCGGACCGAGAGTGCTCGAGTTCAACGCCCGGTTCGGCGATCCGGAGACGCAGCCGATTCTCATGCGGCTCCAGAGCGATCTGCTCGAGGTGTGCCTGGCGGTCTGCAACGGGACCCTGGAGGACGTTACGCTTCGATGGGATCCCCGTCCGGCCGTGTGCGTCGTGATGGCCGCCGGCGGCTATCCCGGCGAGTATCAAAAGGGCAAGGTCATCACCGGATTGGCGGAAGCGGCCCAACTCGAGGACGTGATGGTCTTCCACGCGGGCGCCAAGCTGCGGGACGGCGACGTGGTCACCAACGGCGGCCGCGTGTTGGGCGTGACCGCGGTCGGCGCCACGATCGCGGCGGCCAAGGCCCGGGCCTATGAAGCTGTGGATCGCATCCATTTCGAAGGGGCGTACTGCCGTCGGGATATCGCCGACAAAGCGATCCGTCGCAAGTCGTAACGGCCGTCTCGCAAGAGCATCGCCATGGCGCATTTCACGTATTCGTACATTGTGCCCGAAGGGGGCAGGAAGCAACGACGCCGGCGTCTTCTCCGCCGCATGTCGATTGCCGCGGGGGTCGTCTGCGTGTTGATCGCCGGGGCGGGGATCTGGCTGGACCGCTCGCTGCCGGGCATCGTGGCTGCGGAGGTCGGCCGCCTGACGAACACCCGCGTGGAGACGGGGGGCCTGAGTCTTCGCCTCAACGGATCGATTTTCATCGACGGGTTGGTGATCCGGCCCGGGCAGGACAACCCGGGATACGAGAACGCCATCTTGCGGGCCAACAAGGTGTACGCCCGTTTCAGCCGGCGAAGTCTTCTCTCGTTCTCGCCCCGCGTGACGGAGCTTCGGATCGAGGACTTCGTGCTTGACGTGCAATCGGACTTGGACACGGGGCGGTGGAACGTCGGGAGCCTGCGGTTCAAGCGATCCGGCCGAGGCGGTCGCGGCGCGATCCCCGAGATCCACGCGCAACGCGGGAAGCTGCGGTACTGCAAGGTCTCCGGCGGCACGGCCGAAGTGGTGATGGCCGTGCCGGTGGAAGCGCATTTCGGAGCGGGCCTGAATCCTCGAGGATATGGTTTCGACATCAAGACCTCCACTCTCTCCGGCGGATATGGCCAGAGCCATCTCAACGGGTACTGGCGGCCGGGCGAGTTTGCGATTGCCGGCGGATTGTCCTCGGCGGACATGCCTTCGCTGGAACGGGCTTGGGCGGTGGATGTCCTGGCGGGAGAACTTCGGTACGAGAACAACGGCGACTACCAACTGGCCCTTCGCATGAAGGACCTGCATGCGAAACAGGCGCCGGAAGTGGGGACTCTTCCGTTGATGTCGTCCGCCGACGCCAACGAAATCGGGCCCCTGCGGAGTCTTCAGAAGTTCTTCGCACGATACCGGCCGACCGGCACGGTGGATTCGATCACCGTGAACGCGAACGGCAATTTCCGGAAGCTGCGGGAGAGCGAGGTCCTGGGCACGCTCGTATGCAAGGACGTCAGCGTGTGCGATGTGAGATTCCCCTATCCGATCGACCATCTTGCCGGAGAGTTGGAGTTCACCCGGTCCAGCATCCTGATGAAGCAGCTCTCGGGCAAGCATGGCGACGTGGATGTTCAGATCGAGGGTTGGACGAAGGGCTCCGGCGCGACACGACAGTACCAGTACAAGGTGAGCACCGGCAACATGATTCTGGATGAGGCCCTGTACGCGGCGATGCAGCCGGGGCAGAAACGAATGTGGGACGCGTTCCGTCCCAGCGGGGTCGTTGCGGCGGATTACCGGCTCGTGCGGACCTCGCCAACGGACAAACGGATGTACCTCTCGGTCGAGCTCCAGGACGTGGTCGCGAGTTTTCAGGATTTCCCCTATCCGCTTGCGGGTCTGACAGGCCAGCTGTATTTCGATCGGGATGGAATCGTCGCGTCCAACGTCCGCAGCGAGTCCGATTCATTTTCGACGCGCCGCGTTTACTCGAACCCACCTCGTCAAAATACGCCTGGCCGACACGCGAGCTGAGGTCTCTGACCTGTCGGGGGCCAGTTGGGAGAAGGCCCGCTTCCGCCGCGCCGAGTTCATCGGGTGTCGATTGCTGGG
>CALMMH010000373.1 GCA_937868145.1 uncultured Phycisphaerales bacterium | reverse complement strand
GACCAACCCGTTTCTTCTGGTCGGCCGCTTCAGCCGCAAAACTCGGGGATTGCGTCATCGCCATCGCGGCGAATCCCACGCCGCTCTTCTGCAGGAATTCTCTGCGTCTCATTGCTCGTCCTTTCCCAAGTGTGACATCTGGCAGTGCCTTCTGGCTCCTGTAGACCCGGGTTTTTCCAATCGACCTCAGCGGCTATGCTGCCACCTGGTGCACCTCCTATGATACCCCGGTACTGCGTCCGATTTCAATTGTTCTTGCCACAACGTGGTGCGTCTCCCCGGCGGCAGCAAGGCGTTCCGCTGGGAGAGCGATGTGCGGAGCGGCGGTGGAATCCGTCCTTTCCCAGACGCGTAGGGTGCAAGTATTGTCCCGTCGTAAGTGCAGATGGGTACTACCTTTGCGCAGTCATCTGACGAAAACCCTTGCCCGCCGCCCACTGGTCCATCAGCCTTGGCGGACTATGAAGCAGAACCTTTGGCTCGCGTTGGTGACCTGCCTGGCCTTTTGTGTCGATAGGGAACTCTGGAAGGCGATGGACTATCTCAAGGAGCAGGTGAGGGTCCTGAAGGAACAGAAAGAGAAGGACGAACGCATCCTCTTGAATGATCAACAAAGGATCAGCCTGGCCGCCCAAGGCCAAGCGCCTGACGCGAGAACTCCTGGAGCAACGACGGGCCTGTTCACGCCAGACACTGTCCTCGGCTGGTACCGCAAGCTCATCGCCCAGAAGTACGACGGGAGCGGGAACCGCAAGAACCCAGGTCGGCCGAGGATGTCGCAGGAAATCATCGATCTCGTGATCCGATTCAAGAAGGAGAATCCGCACTGGGGCTACACCCGGATCCGGGATTACATCGTGCACCTCGGATACAAGATCGGTGAAACCACCGTGAAGAACACCCTCCTGGACAACGGCTTTGATCCCGAGCCAGACCTGACCCGCAAGACGACCTGGAAAGAGTTCATCAAGAGCCACTGGAATATTCTGGCGGCGTGCGATCTCTTTTCCGTGGAGTTGCTGGTCAAAGGGAGACTTGTCCGCTGCATGGCGTTCTTTGCCATCGAGCTGTCCACGCGAAAGGTGGAACTCCTCGGCGTCCGCCTCCAGCCCAACGGGCCCTGGATGGAGTAGATCGCTCGCAACGTCAGCAGTGAGGGAGGCTTCCCCGCCGGCAAGAAGTACCTGATCCACGACCGCGACCCGTCAAAGAGGAGTGTCTCGATCATCTGATTCTCTTCTCCGAAGAGCAACTGCGGTACGTCCTGACCGAGTATCTCAAGTACTATCATCAGGAGAGGATTCACCAGCGCATCAACAAGATCATCGAGCCACAACACGAAGGAAACCAGGGCGAGATCATCTGCATTGAGTGTCTGGGGGGACTGCTGAAATCGTATCACCGCAAAGCGGCGTGACGCTCCCCTGCCGGACCGCGTTCGGGAGGCGGTGCGCGCCGAGGCGCATAGTCCGCATCAGATCTGCCCAACAGGGATCACCTTCGACGCCGGCCCCCCTGCTCCTCCTGCTCTTACCGCCCCATCTCTCGTCCCGGTTTCAGAGCTAACAGGCCGAAACCACTCGGCTTACGGCCCGACGAATTTGTACACCCTACGACAATTTAATGACAGTCGCCCCGGAAACGCAAAAAGGCAGTCGCACGTAAGTCGTTGCGACTGCCTTCTTTAGCTCAATAGCGGGGGGAGGATTCGAACCTCCGACCTCCGGGTTATGGGCC
>CALMMH010000372.1 GCA_937868145.1 uncultured Phycisphaerales bacterium | reverse complement strand
CGTACGCAGTGAGCCGGAAGCAGTGGCCAGGAGAATCTGGACGCGGGAATGGTGGGATGAACGCGGCCGAATCGATTTTGATCTGGTCAGCAGTCAAGCCGTGATTGATGAATTGAGCCGTGGCAGTTTCCCGGGCCGGGATGACGCCTTGCGACTGATGAAGGATGTGGAGCTTCTACCGGTCGTCGGGGAGATCGAGGAGATCGTTCAGGTCTACCTGGCTCACTACCTGATGCCCAGGGACGCCCTCGGTGATGCCCTGCATCTGGCGGTTGCATCCTACCACGGATGCGACTATCTACTGACGTGGAACTGCAAGCACCTTGCGAATGCGAACAAGTATCGGCACATGCGGCGGATCAACGCCATGTTGGATCTGGCAACGCCCAACGTGGTCACCCCGCTTGAATTGTTGCAAGGAGAGTAGCGATATGAAGGAAGACAAGACCATCGAGGAGATCAGGAACGCACGACAGAAGATATCCCAGGAGTGTGGCAACGATCCGCACAGGCTTGTGGAACACTATATCCAGCGTCAAACCCTGAACGTTCGGAGGCTTCGGAAACCGTCGAAGCGATCATCGCTTCGCGAATCATAGCAGCCGATTGCGAGGAGGGGAACTGTTCCGCACAGTTCCCCGCGTCGAAAGGGTGGTGCGTGCACATGCTATTGGATGTTGTCAGTATCGTGGCACAGTCACATGGCCGGGAAACATCGACATCGCACCCGAGACGCTTTGGGACAGATCGGAACCCGTGTGACCAGCCGCGGACCCGATCTTGTCACGCAGAATCCAGATATCAGAACACTTCTTCTGGTTCGATGGGCAACCACCGATTTCGCTTGAGTACGTAAAACTGCAGACGGGTCTGGGCTTTCCACTCGGACAGAACGATGGCTCTGGCGCGGTGGTATTTTGCCACCTCCTTCAGGCGGTCGATGTCCTCTTGTGTCGGAAATGGTGCGCTCCCACCCTTTACTTGGATCAGCACGATATCCAGCGAGTCCCCTCGCTTGAGTATGCCACCGCACACACTATGATTCTTGCGGACTGCCAGAAGGTCAACAACGCCCCGCGATTCGCAGCCGTTTGGTCCAACGAAGTCCACGATATGCCATTTTGTTCCCTTGGTTTGGCTCCAGCTAATGAGCCATGCTGTCATGGTTTTGGCCCAACGGCAGGTGCGAGATGCTCTCTGTGCGGCCTTTTGGCACTCCCTCTCTATTTGTCTGCTGGATCTCATGCTCGTAGCGGTTGCTCCACTCCGTCTGGTGGTTTGCATCTCTTGGACTCGCGTTTCTTCATGCTCTCACGCGACCGGAAGTCTTCGAAAACGATTCCGCTCTCGATCATTTCGGTGATTTCAACGAAATGATCTTCGATCCGTTGGCCACTGTTAAAGCAGGCTGCACGAGCTTTCAGAATGACCTGACCGAAGTTGCGGTAGTCCGAGTAGCCGAGGACCTGTGCGAAGTCGCGGCTGGACCAGTATTCCGCTCCGGCGGCATTCGTGCGGCGGATTCGTTCGAACGGCGAGATGCCGTTGGGAATCAACGATCTTTCCTCTTCAGTCATAAGGGCCTCCTGTCACTATCGCCATTGTAGCGGCAGGCCGGGCGGAGGGCAAATGGGAATCCTGCGAGGACGCAAACCGGTTGTGGGAGACCGCCCCGGGGGATCGTGCGGAGTCGCATGTTCCACGAAGACAACGCCTTGCGGCGTCACTACGAACTCGTCACGATCGCCAGCGGAGGCCTTCGATCCGGCCGTCGAGTTGCGTGTTGCCGGCGATGGCGTGCAGGACGAATTCGCCGGCGTCGGCCGTGAGCTTCGCCTCGATCCAGCCGAGCGGCTGATTGTCGTCGAAGTTGTAGGCCGTGGATGGGATGTTGATCAG
Organism: uncultured Phycisphaerales bacterium; assembly: GCA_937868145.1. Classification (GTDB taxonomy): domain Bacteria; phylum Planctomycetota; class Phycisphaerae; order Sedimentisphaerales; family Anaerobacaceae; genus PLanc-01. The sequence continues at coordinate 80 of CALMMH010000372.1, read as the reverse complement.
GTGGATGCCGTCGATCTCCGACGTGCGGTACTCGTGGGAGTGGCCGTAGACGATGGCCTTGACCTTCTTGATCGGCTTGA
>CALMMH010000371.1 GCA_937868145.1 uncultured Phycisphaerales bacterium | reverse complement strand
AAATCCGCCTTCAAGAGCAACAGCGGAACGCTGATCTTATGCTTGAGGCTCCTGGAGACGCTGCCAAAGAGGAGGTCGCCGATGAACGAATGCCCATGCGTGGCCATCGCGACCAGATCGAAGTCGCCCGATTCGATCTCCTGGAGGATCTCCTCTTCCGGCTCGCCGCTGCGAATCAGCACGCGGACCGCGACTCCCTCCCCCTGCAGCCTCGTCCGACAACACTCCAGGCACGATTCGGCCTTCTCTCGCAGCACGCGATTCTGGTCGAGCGTGTGCGAGTGCACCACGTGCAGGAGCGAGACCTCCGCTTCATTCTGGCGGGCGAGAGCCGACACATGCCGGAGGATGGTCTCATCCACGGGCGAGCAGTCGATGGTGACCAGGATCTTTTTGTACACCTGCATGGTCAGGCCCCCTTCACGATGGTCGAATAGAGCAAGTAGACGTTGAGCACGATCACGATCGCGGAGATGACGAGCGCCGCCGCGAACTCCGGCAGGTTGCTTCGGAAGCCCCCCATCACCTTGCGGCTGCGACACAGGATCACCAGCGGAATCAGGGTGAACGGAAGCTGGATGCTCAACACGACCTGGCTGAAGATGAGAATTCGAAATGTGTTCAGACTGAACAGAATGATCAGGAACGAGGGGACCGCGGTGATGAAGACCGAGATCCGGTAGAGCAGCGTTCGCGGATCTTCCGGCCGGCCCAGGAACCCGGTGATGACGTTCGCCTCCGCCATGGAGGACGTGACGGAGGAGCCTACCCCCGAGAAGACCAACGCAACAGCGAACAACAGGCCGGCCAGAGGTCCCGCCAAGGGCCGCAGCGTGGCCGAGGCCTGTTCGATGCTGCTGACCGTGACGTGGTTGCGGGCGAAGACCGCCGCGGCCACGATGATCATCGACGAGTTGATCACCCAGCCGGAGACCATGGCCGTCAGCGTATCCACCTTCGCATAGCGAAGCATCGCCCGCTTTTCGTCCTCGGAGATCCCCCACTGGCGACTGTGGATCACGTTGGAGTGCAGAAAGACGTTGTGCGGCATCACCACGGCGCCGAGAATCGCCATTGCGACGTAGATGCTCTCGCCATTGACTCTCGGCACGACAAGAGACGGCGCCATCGCCGCCCAGTCGGGCCTGACCAACACAAGCTCGGCGAGATAGCACAGACCGATGACTCCGAGAAAGCCGACGATAATCATCTCGATCCGGTGGTATCGCTGGCTGACGAGGAGGAAGACTTCGAGAAACACGGTCAGCAGCGCCCCCATCCACAGCGGCATGCCCAGCAACAGGTTGAACCCGATCGCCCCGCCGAGCAGTTCCGCCACGTCGGTCGCGACGCAGGCCAGAACGATCGTTACCCCGAGAAATCCGGCCGCCGGCGCCGGGAATTGCTCCCGGATGTTGACCGCGAGCGATTTGCCT
>CALMMH010000370.1 GCA_937868145.1 uncultured Phycisphaerales bacterium | reverse complement strand
ACCTCTCGAATTCGTCGGAACACCCGTGTGCCGACGGAACCGCAAGAACGGTCATGTGCCATCTGGCCGCAATCACCTGTTTTTTTTCTTGTCGCGACGCGCCGGCGGCGGTTTAATGGGTGCCCAGATGATCTGGGGAGTACACAAACGGATACTGATTTGAGGTGAGTTGCAATGGCAGACCTGAAGGCATTGGCTGATGCGGTGATCCGAGGGGACCAGGCGACGGCGGTAAACGTCACCAAGACGGCGTTGAAAGAGGGCATGGCCCCCAAGCAGGTCCTCGACCAGGGCCTGATCGCGGGCATGGACGTCATCGGCGCCCGCTTCAAGAACAACGAGATCTACATCCCGGAAGTTCTGATCGCAGCCCGGGCGATGAAAATGGCCATGGAAGTGCTTGAGCCGGAACTGGTCAAGGCCGGCGTCAAGCCCATCGGCAGGCTGATCATCGGCACCGTCCAAGGCGACCTGCACGACATCGGCAAGAACCTCGTCGCCATGATGCTCAAAGGAGCCGGGTTCGAGGTGATCGATCTGGGCGTGGACGTCTCGCCGGACAAGTTCGCCGCCGAGGCCAAGGCCCGCAACGTGAATCTCATCGGCATGAGCGCCCTGCTGACCACGACGATGCCCGGCATGGAAAAGACGATCAAGGCCCTCCAGGCGGCCGGCGTCAAGGCCAAAGTCATGGTGGGCGGCGCCCCGGTGACCAAGAGCTTCGCCGACCGGATCGGCGCAGACGGCTACTCCCCCGACGCCGCATCGGCGGTCGATACGGCGAAAAGCCTGGTGGCGTAATCAGAGCGATTCGAAAGCACGAAGTTTGAAGTAGGAAGTGCGAAGGACTTCCCCTTGGGACTTCTCTTGTGGCAAGTAGGATATTTCAAGGGGATAGCGCATGCCGCGCCGTCCCCTTTTTTTTCACTCGCGACACCTCCGTGAAATCAGCGAAATGACTTGCACGGAGACGTCCTGCGCTGTATAGGGGCGCTTGGACGGCCGGGACGAACCTGTCGACGCCGTTTCGGGAGACGTAGAGGAACCATAGTCGGCAAAGCCAGGAAGGGGATTCTATGATGCGTGCGAGGATGATTGCGGTTTGCGTTGGGCTGTGTGTCGCGACCGGTGTGTCAACCGGGCGGGAGTACCACGTTTCGACACAAGGAAACGACGCCGGCGACGGCTCGGCGTCCCATCCCCTGCAAACCATCTCGGCGGCGACTCAACTGGCGCAACCCGGCGACGCAATCCTGGTGCATGAGGGCGTCTATCGCGAACGGATCACCCCTGTTCGCGGGGGACAATCCGATCAGAACCGCATCGTCTACCAGGCCGCCCCCGGAGAGAAAGTCGTCGTCAAGGGTTCCGAGGTCGTCAAAGACTGGCAGAAGGTCCAAAACGACGCCTGGAAAGTCACCCTCCCCAACTCCTTCTTCGGGACTTTCAATCCCTACAGCGATTTGATCCGCGGCGACTGGTTCAATCCCAAAGGACGCGAACACCACACAGGCGCCGTCTACCTGGACGGCCATTGGCTCATCGAGGCAGCCAAGCTGGACGATGTGCTCAAGCCCGTCGGCGACCCCTCGGTGCGATATGGCCCCGGCGACCAGCAGACCTTGTTGAACGTGGCTTGGCTGCAACCGGGAGACTCCGGGCGGACTGCCGCGGCGAAGTTCGCCGCTCAAAGCGGCATTCAAACCGCGGCGTGCTCCGAGGGAGGCGAGTGCATCGGCTGGATCGAGCATGGCGACTGGGTTCGATATGAAAAGGTCGATTTCGGCCAGGGCATAGATCAAATGCAGATCCGCGCCGCCTCGGAAACCACCGGCGGAATCATCGAGATCCGCCTGGACAAGCCCGACGGAGAACTCTTGGGCACTTGCTCGGTCCCCAACACCGGCGGGTGGCAATCGTGGTCCACGTTCCAGGCGACGATCAAGCCCGTCAGCGGGGTCAAAACGCTCTGCCTGCTGTTCAAAGGGCCTCAGACGAGCGTCTCGGAGGCTCAACTGTGGTTCGCCCAAGTGGATTCCTCGAACACCACGATCTGGGCCCAGTTCAAAGGCGTGAATCCCAATGAGACCGAGGTTGAAATCAACGTCCGCCGCACGGTGTTCTATCCGGACAAGCCGGGCGTCAACTTCATCACCGTGCGAGGCTTCACGATGATGCACGCCGCGACGCCCTGGGCGCCGCCCACCGCCGAGCAGATCGGTTTGATCGGCACGAATTGGAGCAAGGGCTGGATCATCGAGGACAACGATATCCGCTACTCGACGTGCGTGGGCGTCACGCTGGGCAAGTACGGCGATCAATGGGACAACACCTCGGCCGACACCGCAGAGGGCTACGTCAAAACGATCGAGCGGGCCCTGGCGAACGGCTGGTCCAAGGACAACATCGGTCACCACATCGTGAGGAACAATCGGATCTCGTACTGCGAGCAGGCGGGCCTCGTCGGCAGCCTGGGGGCGGTCTTCTGCACCATCACCGGCAACACGATCCACGACATTCACATGCGTCGGCTCTTCACCGGCGCCGAGATGGCCGGCATCAAGATCCACGCCGCGATCGACACCGAGATCAGCGACAACCACATCTATCGCACGTGTCTGGGCATCTGGCTGGACTGGATGGCGCAGGGCACGCGAGTTACGCGCAATCTCCTGCTCGACAACGACACGGGTCTGTTCGTGGAGGTCGACCACGGCCCGTTCCTGGTCGACCACAATCTCTTCCTCTCGGGCCGCGCGTTGTTGGATGTGTCCGAAGGCGGAGCGTACGCCCACAATCTGTTCGTCGGCGCATTGAACCTTCATCCGGAGTTGACCCGCGACACCCCCTACCACAAGGCGCATAGCACCGAGGTCGCAGGCCTTCGCAACATCCCCGGCGGCGACGACCGCTTCTACAACAACATTTTCGTTGGCGGCAGCGGTCTGGCTCCCTACGACAAAGCAGCCCAACCGATGCGAATGGCCGGCAATGTCTTCCTCAAAGGCGCCAAGCCCTCGACGGCCGAACAGAACCCGATTGTATTGGCGGAGTTCGACCCCGAGATCAGACCTGGCCCGGGGCAAGGCGCACTCTATCTCCATCTGATGCTCGACGAGGCCGTAATGAAGGGATCGCCGCGACAACTCGTCACGACGGAGTTGCTCGGGAAGGCGAAACTCCCGGACCTGCCGTACGAACAATCCGACGGCTCACCCTACCGCCTGGACACCGACTATCTCGGCAACCAGCGAAACGCAGCCAATCCCTGCCCTGGCCCCTTCGAACTCTCTGCGAGCGGGCAACAGAGCCTGAAAATCTGGCCGCCCAAACGCTCCGATCGGCGGTGATCCGAGTCGGACAAAGAAGAGTGTGGACTGACAGGCAGGCCCTGAGGCCAGGGTGGATGCGTCAGATTCGGATTCCCCTTGCGGCCCTGCAGATCGCTGAAGGGCCGCACACGAGGGCTTTCTTTCCGTTCAAGAGGCCGGCGGGGTCTGCAAGAGGTGTCGGCGTCGGTGGACCAGGAGACTCGGACCCGCCTACTGCTTCGGGGCGGCTTCCGGCGTGGGACTCGGCTTCTTATACTGATACTTCTCCTTGCGGATCAGTTCATTCCAAATCGCCTTGGCCTGCTCATCTGAGCCGTTGAAGGGCTTGTTCGTGCCACGCGATTTGCGGTATGCCTCGTTCGTCATATTTGACATCGTGTACCTCGCAATGAACGGTGCGATTCCTCGTCTCAGGCCCGTCCGGGCCTTTACCAGAACCGCCCCCCTCAAGGATTATTCATTTTTCACAACGACAGCGACGCCCTGTGCGGCAAGCCTCGGGATCGCCAACGCACGTCTCGTAGGAGCGTCAGATGAAGGGAAATGACTCGAGAGATGGATCTTGAGGTCGGCGACGCTGTTCCCGGCACGCGATTCGGTTTCAAGGTTTCATCCGGCGATCATCCCAGACCCTTAATTCACCCTAGGCCATTTTACATTATACAACCCTCCCGCATCCACGCAAGAAATATTAACATTCCGCCTCCAAAATATTTTTTAGACGCCGCCCCTGCGTGTTTAGGAATGCCCGGCAGGGTCCAGGACGATTCCAACCGGATGGTCCCGGACGAGCCCCGCACAGCCGAGCACGAAATGCTTCCCTTTTACCATCTCCGGGGATACAATAGACACCTGGTGAATGAGAAAAATCAAGAGTCACAACCTGTCGCAGTTGCTCATGCAACTCCGGTTCACGCCGGAGACCAAACGCCGCGCGCAGCTCGATGCGGCCGAGAGACTCTATGGCCTGGTCGATTCGGACAAACAATACCCGTATGATTTTATCTGCTTTCACATCACCGGGTTCCAGCCCAAAGGCGGACTCGAGCAGGAGATCATGACCGGAGCGGATCTGCGGGACGACCTGCAGATCTTCATCGCCAAACTCAGCGGCAAGTTGGCCCTGCCCGCCAGGCAGGAACAAGAGAAGGTCTGTACGATCGAGGAACTGGCCGCCAGATTCCAGGTCTCCACCAAGACGATCAATCGCTGGCGGTCCCGCGGCCTTCTGGCCCGCAAGTTCGTCTTCGACGACGGCACGCATCGCCTGGGCTTCGTCGAATCGGCGGTCGAGAAGTTCGCCCGCGAAAATCCGGACCTAGTCAACGGGGCCGGACGGTTCCGGCGTTTGACCGACACACAACGACAACAGGTCGTCCGCCAGGCCCGCGCTCTGGCCGCCAAGACGTCCCTGTCCCGGCACCAGATCATCGGTCAAATCGCCGAAAAGCTCGGCGTCGCCCGTGAGACGGCTCGAACGATCCTCCTGGAGTACGAGAAGAAGCACCCGGACAAACCGGTCTTTCGCCGGCCGCTGGGCCGCATCCAACCGGTGGAGGCCGCTGAACTGTTCCGGCTCCATAAGCAAGGAATGGGCGTCCGCCAACTCATGGAGCGATTCGACCGCAGCCGAGCCACGATTCACCGCATCATCAATCAGCGACGCGCGGCCACCCTGCTGGCCCGCAAGATCGAGTACGTCCCCAGCGAGGAGTTTCTCCAGGCCCAGGCCCGCGAGCGGATCCTGGGAACCCCCTTGTCCCTGGATCGGCCGGACCCGGAAAAGAAGCTCGACCCGCTCGAACTCGTCGGCGAGGACGGCACGCCCCTCGCGACCGGGATGTGGGAGCCCAACCTGCTGCCGGAGTACATGCAGGTGCTCAAGATCACGCCGGTGCTGAGCCGAGACCAGGAGATCGATCTGTTTCGTCGGTACAACTTCCTCAAGCACCTGGCGGCCCAGGAACGTCACCAGCTCAAGCTGTCCAAGGTCTCGGCGGCGATGCTGACGCGGCTGGAAGATTATCTCGACGAGGCGGAGGAGATCCGCACGCTCTTGGTCGAAGCCAACCTCCGTCTGGTCGTCAGCATCGCGGGCAAGCACACCAGCGACGGCGCCGGCTTCCTGGAGCTGGTCAGCAAGGGCAACTTCGCGTTGATTCAGGCGGTCGAGGAGTTCGACTACACGAAAGGCTTTCGCTTCAGCCGCCGGGCGTCGCTGGACATCGCCAAGGAGTACGCCAAGGTCTCCGGCCGAAACACGGAATTGACGCCCAAGCGGGCGGCCTCGCTGGCCAGCATCCAGAGAGACATGCGGGACACCACCGCCGACGTCCTGGCCATCGAGCGGACCCGCCTGGACCTGGCGGAGGTCATCCGTCAGGAACTCGACGAGCGAGAGCAGTACGTGATCCTGCACCACTTCGGCCTCACCGGCATATCGATCCGCAAGAACACCAAGACCCTCAAGCAGATCGGCGATGAATTGGGCCTGACCAAGGAGCGTATCCGCCAAATCGAGCTGTCGGCCTTGCAGAAGCTGCGCCAGTGCCTCAGCCGGGAACAGTTCGAGATGCTGACCGGCTGATCCGGTTTTGCGTTGATTTTCCGTCGGGCGGACGATACCCTGCTGTGCATTATCCAGCATCGATTTTTCAGTCTCATCGATTCTTGTAGGAGAAACCCGTGGAAACCATCGGCTTCATCGGCAGCGGCAATATGGCTGAGGCCTTCATCAACGGCGTCCTGAAAGCAGGCGTGTACCTGCCGGGCAAAGTCTACGTCAGCGACGTTCGCGCGGACCGAATCGAGTACCTCCGTGAGCATTACGGCGTCCGCACCGCGGCCAGCAACGCGGAGCTGGCGTCCAAAGTGGACGTCTTGGTTCTGAGCGTCAAGCCGCAGAACATGAAGACGGCGCTGGAGGACATCAAAGGCCACATCGACAAAGACATCCTGATCATCTCCATCGCCGCCGGCATCAAGACCTCGCGGATCTCGTCCGTGCTGGGCGACGTCGCCATCGTGCGAGTCATGCCCAACATGCCCGCTTGGGTGCGGGAGGCAGCCAGCGTGCTCTATCCCAACGAGAAGGCCCGTAAGAATGTCGAAAAAGCCCGGCTGATCCTGCTCTCCGTCGGCCAGGCGATCGTCGTGGACGACGAGGGATTGCTCGACGTCGTGACGGCCGTCAGTGGTTCAGGCCCGGCGTATTTCTTCCTGATCATGCAGGAGATGATCACGACGGGCATCAAGTTGGGCCTGCCCGAGAAAGAGGCTCAGGAGCTGGTCCTGCAAACGGCCAAAGGCGCGGCCCTCCTGGCGG
>CALMMH010000369.1 GCA_937868145.1 uncultured Phycisphaerales bacterium | reverse complement strand
AGGACACAGGTGATCCGAATCATTCGATTTGCACTCCGTCACTTCACAGCCGCTTGGAATCCAGAAAACATCGCCCCATACGATACCCCCGCCGGCCTATGGTGACAACGATAACCTCGCGGAAACAGAGAACGTGTTTGTGCGGCTCGCGCTCGTAGTACGGAAGATATGCCCTTGCGGGCGCACTACGAACCAAACACTCCGAACCCAGGCGCAGGTCAGGGGTTTGCCTGCGTGCAATCAATAGTCGAGGAACACGATGTCCTCGGGGATCGCCACCACGTCGCGGTGGCTGGGGCCGAGGAGCTTCTTGATCTCCCGGCTGTGCTTGCCGGCGAGGTCCTCGAGCTGCGCGCTGCCGATGCTGGCGACGGCCTTGGCCGCCTGGTTGATCATGACGACCTCGCCCTGTTCGAACGAGCCCTCGACGCCGGTGACGCCGCTGGGCAGGAGGCTCTTGTGGTTTCGCAGGGCCTTCAGCGCGCCATCGTCGACGCGAATCGTCCCCGCGGGGCTGCTGTTCAGGATCCAGCGGGCGCGGTTGCTGAGTTTGCGCTTGGGCATGAAGATCGTGCCGAGCGGCTCGCCCGACATGATCCGGCTGATGACCCGGTCCTCGCGACCGTTGGCCAGCACGATCCGACAGCCTGCGTTGGCTGCGATCCTGGCGGCCTCGATCTTGGTCTTCATCCCGCCGGTGGAGTGGACGCTGCCCGAGCCGCCGGCGTTGCGGATGATTTCCTCGGTGATCTCGAAGACCACCGGGATCGGCTTGGCGTCCGCGTGCTCCTGCGGGTTCTTGTCGTACAGCGCGTCGATGTCCGTGAGCATGATCAAGAGGTCCGCGTCGATCTTGCTGGCGACCAGGGCGCTGAGCTTGTCGTTGTCGCCGAACGCGGTGCCGATCTCGGCCGTGCTGACGCTGTCGTTCTCGTTGAGCACCGGGACCACGCCCAACTCGAGCAGCGCCTCGATCGCGTTGCGGAGGTTGAGGTAGGTCTTGCGGTTGGTGAGCACCTCGGCGGTCACCAGCACCTGGGCGACCTGCACCCCCTTCTGTTCGAAGGCCTTGCGGTACTCCCGCATCAGCAAGGGCTGGCCGATCGCGGCGCAGGCCTGACGCATCTTCATTTCCCTGGGCTTCTCGGTCAGACCGAGCTGTCCGGCCCCCATGCCGATGGCGCCGCTGGTGACGATGACCACGTGCCGTTCGGCGTCGATCAGCGACTTCACCTGCTCGGCCACGCCGGTGAAATACGCCGTATCGATCCCGCCGCCCTTGGCCAGGGTGTTGGTGCCGATCTTGATGACCACGCGTTTTGTTTTCTCAAAGTTTCGCATCTTCCATCTCTCGGGGCCGCTGCTTTTGCAGTCCCGCTCACATGCCTACGTAGATAAGGTAGAGCCTTGCCGTCCGGACGTCATCAAGATCCACGAGAACGTTGAAATGATCTCCGGTCCAGACTTCAAATCGCTCGGCCGATTGCGGACGCCACCACTTCCTCGGCCCCCACCACGGACCGAACTTCCTGTACAGTTCCTCGTCGTCCGCCAGGCGAGCCGGGCAATCCTGCAACCGATGGGAACCCTTTGTACCGATCTGTTCCATGAAAGCAAGCAGATTCCCGCGGCTCAGTTCCACGACCACCGCCGCCGCATACCAGGGCGCGTCGAAGGTCCCTTTATCGTTATGGGCCCACACCAGTCTGGTGTCGTCGGGGAAATTCAGGCCCAGTCCTTTGGAGAGTTCCTGGAGCGTCTGCTGCTTCACGTCAGCAGGATGCTTCTCGCTGACAGCTCCCAGAAAGCGACTGCGCCGTTGCTCGTTCTCGTGCAAGACGAACACCGTCATGCCGGCGAGGAAAAAATACACGGTTGCCGCGGCAATCGCTTTGAAAGCTTCCCATCGTCCGAATCGCCGACGAAGCCAGGACTTCGTGAGAACCGACAGACTCAGGATCAAACCCGTCGCGAAAAGAAGAACATCGGGAAGGTCGTAGTCGGCGCCGATGTGAAGATAAGGGAAACACCCGTGCGCGCCGACGACGAATGCCAGAGCGCCGACGTTCACAAGCAGCCACGCGACACACGCCTCCCAGAGCTTCAGGCGATGTGCGCCCCAGCGATATCGCTCCATCACACGCAGGATCGGTACGCCCGCCGCCAGGTACGCGACCATGATCCCCAACAGCAAATACTCAAACCACGACGACATTCAACCAGAGCCTCATGAGCGTGTGAACCGCCCACCCTGTCCTGCCATGAACGATTCGAGGGCCCGACGCCGCAGTGCTTCACGAACTCTGCCAATCCATTCTGATCGCCCAAGCCCTTGTGGGACCGCATTATAGGCAAACCGCCGCAGGAAATACAAGGGAATCCCCCGTGTCGAAGCGAGCCGTGCGCCGCGGCCCCTGGCGTACAGAATGAGGACAAGCGTTTTCTTCGGGTATCCCGAAGGAGATCCCATGAGACAGAGGACTCAGATACACAAGGAGCGAACGATGACGCGAAGAAACAAGAATTGCGGTTCCCGTGCCGGCCCAGTGGAAGTCGTCGTCCAAGATCACGGGTGCGGAACCCCATCGGGGGCCGAGGGGGTCGTGTTCGTCCCACCCTGTAGGGATTCTGCTCTGAGGGAATGGGCTTTTAACTGATTCCCGCATCGTCATTCGGCGAGGTACAAGACAAGCGCCATTACGTGGTGCGACTACGAGTGGGCGATTCACACAAATCGGTTCTTATGCATGGAGGCTGAGTCATGTCGACGAGCAGATCCTTCTTGAGAAGCGTGTTGATTCTCGGCGCCGCCGGCCTGCTGGCCGGTTACGGAACCACCGTCGCAAAGGCCCGTTCCGGCGCCGGCGGAGGCACCACCCGACAGATTGCCACGACCCCATCCGAAACGCGCCCCGTGGCCCCCGACATGACGCTCCGCAGAGCGACGCGGCTGCTTGAGAAACCGCTGAAGAACACCCAGGGCGTCAAACTCGGCAGGATCGACGATCTGGTCCTGACGCCGGAACTCAACGTGGTGTCGTACGCCGTGATCACCCGCGGCGGCCTGTTCGGCCTGGGTCAGCGGCGCTACGCAATCCCCTGGTCCGCCATGAAAGCGGGCTTCGGCGACCAAATCGTCGCTCCCATCGACGAACGCGAGCTTGATCAGGATGGCGGCTTCCGCTCGAAACACTGGCCCACGGAAGGAGACCCGCGATGGCTGGCTCAGGCGGATCGGCGGACCGAACGGGTCGCCTTCGACGTTCAGCCGGCCGCCAAGCAGAGGGAAATGCGCCGCCGTCGCGTCAGCAACATTCTGGACCTGACGGCCCGCGGGCCGGACGACAACCGCATCGGGAAAGTCAAGGACATGGTCGTCGCCATGAACACCGGCGAAATCCCCTTTACGATCGTCTCCTACGGCGGCCTGTTCGGCGTGGGCGACAAGTACACCCCCGTGCCGGCCAGCGCCATCGAGTTCCGGCGCGCTGAAAAGGTGGCCCGTATCCGGGTCGACAAACAGATCCTTCGCGCCAACGCCTTCGATCCCGATTATTTCCCGGATCTGGCGGACCCGACGTACGCCCAGCGGATCTACTCGGCCTATCATGTGAACCCCCAGGATCCGGATTGGGTCGTGCTGGGCTACATTCCGCCGGAGTCCGCTGTCGAAGGTCGGATCACCCAGCCGCAGACCGCCACGCCGACCCAGCCCCAGGCAACCATGCCGGCCCAGCCGCGGACGATGCAGCCCTCGCCGGGAATCACGCTCGCGCCCGACCAGCAGACATCGCAAACCACCGGGAGCGTAGCCGGCAGCGAGTATCTCTCGGCCTTCACTCCCGACAAGCTGCGAACGATCGACGGCGTAGTCACCAACGTCAGTTCGTTCCAACTCGTCGGGACCGATGCCGAGTGGGTGCAATTGCAGGTCCGCACCGACGACGGCGAACTGGCCACCATCCACCTGGGCCCGCGCGACTACGTCAGCCGGCAGGATTTCTACGTCGCCACGAACGACCGCATCATCCTGACCGGCGCCCAGGCCACCGCTTGGCGTCAACCGATCATCCTGCCGATCACGGCCACCGTCGCCGGCAAGACCGTCGCCCTCCGCGACAAATCCGGCCGGCCCCTCTGGAACGGAACAACCAGCACTCCTGCGGACGTCCCGGACACTCAGAACACTCAGGACGGCACGCAGACGACGCAATGATGCAATCGACGGAGAATCATAAGCCGTCCGTCAGAGAATAGAGACAAGGTTCAGATTCACCTCCGGGTGGCCGCGGTGAGCGCCGGTTTGCCGCCGCCCCCCGGATGCCACCCTTATTCGGCGTCACACATCGCCCGCTTCCAGCGACTTTCGGCCTGGGTTCCCTCTTGTCCCTCCGCCCGCTTGAGGTTACAATCCGCTCTCGAATCGAGCGTGACATCGACAGCGACATGGAAAGGCTCAGGGAACATGGCGTCAGCGTCTGAATTTGGAGCAACGCGAGGAACAGCCTTCAAAGGCGACAAGAAACTCCCCTTGAAATCGCCCCTGGCGAAAGCGGAGAAACGGCTGATCGATTTCCTCACGCCTCGATTCCCCCGATGGATCGAGGGTTACCATCTCACGCTCACGACGATCCTCTGGAGCGCGGGGCTGATCCTCTTCGGGCATCTCGCCCGCGGGAGTCTCCACTGGCTCTGGCTGGCGTCGCTGATGCTGGCCCTGCAGTGGTTCACCGACTGTTTCGACGGAGCTTTGGGCCGCCACCGCGACACCGGCATCCCCAAGTGGGGTTACCACATGGACCACCTCCTGGACTTCGTATTCATGTGCTCGGCGCTGCTGGGCTACGGCCTGCTCTTCGACGGCCTGTCCCGCCTGCTGTTCTTCATCCTGATCCCGATCTTCGGGACGTTCATGGTCAACTCGTACCTCTCGTTCGCGGCCACCAGCGAATTCAAGATCACCTTTCTGGGCACCGGCCCCACGGAACTCCGGCTGGCTCTGATCCTCTTGAACACAGCCATCATCCTCCTGGGCACGACCTTCGTGCAAAAGATCCTGCCTGTCGCCGTGCCGCTGGCCGGGATCATGCTGATCGTGGTGGTCTTTCGCACGCAGAAATACATCTGGCGCATCGACATGGACGATAAACGCCTGAGGCAGTGACCGCGCACGATCTTTCGCAATCCGCACGCGGTCGCCGGTCCCGCGGCCTCGCTTCCCGTTTCACGAGGTCCGCCTCACGTCCCCGGATTCCCTTTGCATCTTCGCCCGACTGAGGTTACAGTCTGCCCCGTCATCGGGTGTAACACCTTTGATGGACGGACCGCCAACGCCCGCCTGAGCTTCTATCGATTGTCTTTGCAGGAGAATGAATCATGAAATCGAAGTCAGCTTCCTCGTCAGCTTCCCCGCTTGTTTGGAGTCTCGTGCTCGTCGGCCTGACGCTTGGCCTTGCCGCCTGCGGCACCAAGGAGAATGAGCCTCAGGGATCTGATTCCAAGAACACGTCGGAGGCATCCCAGCCGACGACTCCCGCTCCCGCCGAAGCGACGATCAACGCGGCGGAGTTCTTCACCAAGGCCGACGCCGAAGCGGTCCTGGGCAGTCCGGTCAACGACCCAACAACGCAAGGCGGCGTCGCCTCATCCAACTGCACGTACATCGCCACGAATTTCAGCGGCATCGGTCTCTATGTCCGCGGCGGCACCACACCGACAACCTTCGACCAGGCGCAGGCAGCGTCCAAGTCCATTTCGAACGTCGACCCCGTGCCGGTCGCGGGCATGGGCGAGAAGGCCTACTGGGCCGGCGGGAAGCTGAATCAACTGAACGTCCTCAAGAGCCAATACTGGCTCATCATCACGGTCTTCGCCGGCGGAGACAAATCGCCCGACCTGGCCAAACAGGCTGCCGAAAAGATCCTAGCCCGCATGCCCTGACGCATCGGCTTTGAGAATGGAAAGTTCGCCCGCGGCGCTGGCGTGAACGACGAGGGTCCCCTGGAGAAAGACGCGCCGCGGCGATGTCGCCGGAGAAGGTTCGGCGTCAGCGTCGGGACGCGCTGAGTCCCCCGGCTGCGAGTCCCCCACCTCGGTCTTCTGCCCGTAGTCCTCCGGGAAATTGAGATAGGCGAATTCGCCGTGCAGTTCCCGGGCCACACGGTCCCGGGCCTTGGCCGCCGAGACAGGATCGTCGAACTCGCCGATCTTCGTGCTCTTGCGATCGCTCCAAATCCTGGCTTCATACTTGCCCGTCAGTTCGTTGTACTTGACGCCCTTGAAGCCTGTTTCCACACGTCGCGGTCTGCTATTGTATGAATTCTGCGCATTCGTGCAGTTCCGCAGGTACCGCTTGCGGTTGTCCAGACCGTCCAGATTGATGTGGTCGACGATCATGTCCGGCGGCGTCTTCATGATCACGCGATGCATGAAGATCATCTTGTGGTTGGCTCCACACCGGACAGCATAGTAACAGTGGCATCCTCGCAACGCGCACCACTTGTACTTGTTCAGTTCCTCGAAGTCTTCGGGGTCCACGAGCGTATGCAGCCCCCGCGACAACGGGATCTTGTAGAGCTTCTCGCCCGGCTCGACGATCGGCTCTCGCGGCCCGCAGACCACGCCGGGCTTCGGGCAGAAGTTCCGGCAGCATCCGCCCGCGTACACGC
>CALMMH010000368.1 GCA_937868145.1 uncultured Phycisphaerales bacterium | reverse complement strand
CCCACACGCCGCAGACAAGATGCACGCTCACGGCGCCCACCGGGTCGTCGATCTTCAGAACGTAGTCGATGAACAGTACGCTGAGCACCACCAGGATGCCGGCGACGCCGCCGATCATCACCGCGCCGACCGGAGAGACTCCGTCGCAGGGCGCGGTGATGGCGACCAGACCCGCGAGGATGCCGTTGAGGGCCATCGAGACGTCCGGCTTCTTGAGCAGCACCCAGGATGTGATCAGAGCCGTCATCGCGCCGCCTGCGGCGCCGAGATTCGTGGTCACGGCGATGTAACCGGCCAGACCCACGCCCGCGGTGGTGCTGCCGGGGTTGAACCCGAACCAGCCGAACCACAGGATGAAGACGCCGAGGGTGGCCAGCGGAATGCTGTGCCCCTGAATCGCGCGAGGCTTGCCGTCCGCGCCGTATTTGCCCAGCCGCGGACCGACGACGATCGCCCCGGCCAGCGCCGCCCAGCCGCCGATCGAGTGCACCACCGTGGAGCCCGCGAAGTCATGGAAGGCAAGCTTCTCCAGCCAGCCGCTGGTGCCCTGGCCGCCGAGGCTGCCCCAGGCCCAGGACCCGAAGATCGGATAGATCACCAGCGAGATGATGCCGCTGTAGATCAGGTACGAGACGAACTTGGTTCGCTCGGCCATGGCGCCGGAGACGATCGTGGCGGATGTGGCGGCGAACACCGTCTGAAAGATCAGGAACGTCCACATCCAGTCATTGCCGGCCTGCTCGACGCCGGACAATCCGAACAGCGTCGTTCCGAACAGGCCGTTGCTCTTGCCGAACATCAGGCCGAACCCGATGAAGAAGAAAACCAGCGAGCCGATCACGAAGTCGAATGCGTTCTTCATCAGGATGTTGACGGAATTCTTGGCCCGGGTGAACCCGGTCTCCACCATGGCGAACCCCGCCTGCATGAAGAACACCAGAAACGCCGCCACCAGCGTCCAGACGATGTTGATGTTGAGCTGGAGCTCGGTCTTGAGCGTATCGATCGGCGAAGACGCCGCCGCCTCGGCCGCCCACGCCGGGGCGGATATCGCCAGCACGGCGGAAATGATCAACAGCTTGCCCAGTCGTTTGCCTCTCACTTTGCTACCCCTTTCCAACATGATCGTTCGACCCTACGTTGTCACACAGGCGCATTTGCCATTACACGAGTCCACATTCAGGCCATGGTCCCCGAACCGGACTCTGTACTTCATTGCAAGTCCTGTGCCACGAACGCTGCGCCAGGTTGTGCGTTCCGTAAACCCTTTAGGATGAATGAGTTGTGGAATATGAGGCCGCAGGATGGGTATGGCGGTGTGCCTACAAAAATGTATTCATAGGGTAGAGTGAATACATTTTTGTATCCAGCGGGTCCCCATGGGGTGAGCGCAGGGACAGGGTTGTCGCAGAAGACTCCCGCGAACGGGCGATGCGTGGCGCGTAGGGCGAGGAACCCCGTGCTTCTGGTATGACCGGATGCAGCAGGGGGGCGCGTGCATCATTTCTTCGCCGTGCGTCGTCCTTGCACCGGGGATTCCGGATGCCTGGAAGCATACGCGGATGCGCCGGGCGACATCGAGGCAGAACCGCCCGGTTGCCCTTCGAATCCGGCTCCTTACGCCGGATTCCCTTGCGAGGCCGACGGCCGATCCCTACAGGCTTGGGTTCAGCAGGCCCAGCTTCTCGATCTCGGCGACGAGCTTGGCCTTGTGGATCGGCTTGACCACGTAGGCCTCGCAGCCTTCGCGGAAGGAGCCGAAGATGTCCTTCGAGTCGTCCAGAGCGGTCGTCATGATGATCTTGACGCCGTCGAGGCCGCCGATGCCGTGCTCGGCTTCGATCTGGCGGATCTCCTTCATCGCGTCCCGTCCGCTCAGGCCGGGCATCATGATGTCCATGCAGATCAGGTCGTAGGGCTCGTCCGCGTCGAGCGCGTCGACGAACATCTCCACGGCCTGAAGCCCGTCGCAGGCCATGTGGCAATCCGCGTGATTCTTCAGATACGCGTGCAACAGTTCTCGCGAGACGAAATCATCTTCGGCAATCAGGCACTTCATTTCCGTTCTCCCTGGGTTCTTATGCGGTTTGTGGACAGGCCGGCTGTTCGGCCGCCTGCTGTTTGGCGATCTCTATCCAATTCGGCTGCGAGACGAACTTCTCCAGTCTCGCGAATTCCGTCTGAATCTCACGCAGATGGTCCTCGGCCTGGGACAGGTTCCCGTCGGCCGCCATGTGCTCCAGGCCCTTCGCAACCTCCGAAAGCTGCTCGGCGCCGAGGTTGGCGCTGGCCCCTTTGATGGCGTGCGCGTACAGCTTCACGTTGGCCGCGTCCTTCGCCTCGACCGCTTCGGCCAGGGCCGCCAGGCGGGTCTTGTTGTCCTGGATGCAGACGGGCATCAACTCCCGGGCCAGGTCCTCCTCCACGATGCGGGCGATGAGCCGGTCCCAGTGAATGATCGGTGTTTCCGCGACGTCGCCGGAGGCCGACGGTTGCGGAGAATCTGTCGTTTGCGGTTGTGTGGACATGTCGTTGTCTTCCTTGGAGTGCAGGTGTTTTGCCAGGACTGCAATCAGTTGCTCCCGTTCGACGGGTTTGGCGAGATAATCGTCGCAGCCGGCCGCCAGGCAGTCTTGTCGGTCCTCTTTCATGGCGTGGGCGGTCAACGCGATGATCGGAGTCGTCACGCCCAGGCTTCGCAGCTCGCGCGTGGCTTCGTGCCCGTTCTTCTCGGGCATCTCGACGTCCATAAGGATCAGATCGTACGCGTTGCGGGTCGCTTCCCGGATCGCCTCGTTGCCGTTCTCGACGAGCGTCACGTCCAGTCCGAGGCGTTGGAGCATCAGCCGGATCAGGATCTGGTTGGTCTTCACGTCCTCGGCCACCAACACGCGTCCCGAGAGCTTCCTGTCCCGGTTGCAGGGGCTTCCGGTGGCGACGGATCCGTCGGCCGGTAATGCATTGTCCGACAGGCACAGACCGACCGCGATGGTCAGGGAGAACACCGAACCCCGTCCCAATTCGCTTTTGACCGACACCGTTCCGCCGAGCAGGTCCGCCAGTTTCTTCGTGATCGTTAGCCCCAGTCCGGTCCCGCCGTACTTGCGGGTCGTTGTTCCGTCGGCCTGCACGAACGCCTCGAAGATCTGGTCCTGTTTCTCGGGGGCGATGCCGATCCCGGTGTCCTCGACGTCGAATCGCAGATGCGGCTCTTGTTGGGGGCTCTCCACGTGCACGTAGAGGTGGACGTGGCCGGTCTCCGTGAACTTGATCGCGTTGCCGATCAGATTCACCAGGCATTGCCTCAGACGGGCGCAGTCCGTGCGGATGCGGTCGGGCACGTCCGGATCGAGGAACACGCGGAACTCCAGCCCCTTCTGATCCGCCAGGGAGCGCATCATCGCCTCGACGCAATGCAGCGCCGCCGTCAGCCGGCAGTCCTCCCTGTCCACGCGAAGCTTCCCGGCCTCGATCTTGGACAGTTCGAGCACGTCGTTGATCAGACCCAGAAGGTGCTGGCCGCTGTCCCGAATCAGATTGACGTACTCCCGCTGCTCGTCCATCAGTTCCTGCTCGACCAGGAGATCGCTGAAGCCGAGAATCGCGTTCATCGGCGTGCGGATCTCGTGCGTCATGTTCGCCAGGAACTGGCTCTTGGCGGCGTTGGCCGCTTCGGCCCGGGCCGCCATGTCATTGGCCAGCGCCGTGGCATTGGTGAGTTCCCAACTCATCTGTTCGGCGCGTTCCTTGGCTTCTGTCAGGCGCGCCTCGGTCTCCTTGCGTTCGGTGATGTCCAGATGGGTGCCGCAGGCCCGCAGCGGTTGCCCATTGTCGTCTCGCTCGAGGATTCGTCCCTTGTCCAGAATCCAGATCCAGCGGCCGGACTTGTGCCGCAGCCGGTACTCGGCCTCATACGAGGACGTCTGGTTCTGAAGATGGGCGTTCAGGACGGACGTCGTCGTCGCCAGGTCGTCCGCATGCACCAGTTTCTCCCACGAAGAGAGGTGGGGCTCCAATTCGCTTCGCTCGTATCCAACCATCTCGAGCCAACGATCATTGATGTCGATGCGTCCCGTGGGGATGTTCCAGTCCCAGGTTCCCAGATCTGCGCCGGAGATGGCGAGGTTGAGTCGTTCCTCCCGTTCCCGCAAGGCTCTCTCCGCCTGTTTTCGCGTCGTGATGTCCACCATCACGGCCATCGAACCGATGACCTCTTCGCCGGATCCTCTCAGGGGGCTGACGAAGATGGCGATATCGACCATCTCGCCTGTCTTTCGGATGATTTTCGTTTCCAGACGACCCGGACGGTTCCTGTCCAGCACGCAGAGCCTCTGCCAGTCCTGCGGCGGATGCAGGGTGCGGACCTCGCGGCCGAGCAGGTCCGACCGGTCCATGCCGAGCAGTTCTTCCGTCACGTGATTCCAGGAGACCAGACGGAGGGACTTGTCCATCACCATGATCGCCACCGCGGAGTTCTCGAAGATCGTCCGATAGAGCGCCTCGCTCATCAGCAGTTGGCGTTCGTACTGTTTTCGCTCGATCGCGTAGCGAATCACGCGCCGCAACGTCGGGCCGGTGATGCTGTCTTTGGTGAGATAGTCCTGCACTCCCTGCTGCATGGCGAGGATCGCCATCTCGTCGTCCTCGTGCCCGGTGAGAACGACGACGGGGATCTCGTCCATCCAGGGAGCGAGAGGGGAGAGGAACTCCAGGCCGTTGCTGTCGGGCAGTCCGAGGTCCAGCAGCAGGATGTCGGGTTCGCTTTCTCGGAGCATCACGAGGGCTTCGGCCAGGGTGCCCGCCTGGCGGAGGGTCGTTGCGCCCAGAGGGGACCCGGTCAACGCCCACATGAGGGCCTTTCGGTCCACCGGATCGTCTTCCACGATCAGGATGTTCACTGTTCTTTCCGTACGCGCGATCACACGCGATCCCCCATGGGTTCATCCAGGCCCGCCACGGAACGAACACGGAGCCGGCCGATTGTCCGTGTGTGTATCGGGCCACGGCGACGGCAACTCCGACGGATTTCATCCGGTCCGAGAATCCTTGTGATCCACCCTCAACCCGCCGGTCCGGCGGGGGGATTCCGAGCGTCGGTTCCGATAATCAAAGGGCCCGAGTTACGGCCCGAGCAGCGGGGATTCGCCTCGGCGTGTAGTGGGAGGAAAAGAAGGTGCTGCGGATCTATTTCGCTCACCCGTACCGTTCCGGGGAACGCCGACCTCATCTCCAACGCACGCCGCACGACGCATTACGCACGACGTCGCCCCGCGAGCCCGAAATCCTCGGGGAAGTTGAGATAGGCGAACTCGCCGTGGAGTTCGTACGCCTTGCGGTCGCGGGCCTTGGCCGCCGCGATCTCGTCGTCGAAGAACCCGAGGTAGTACACCTTCCCGCGGCCTGTGATCCGCGCCTCGCAGCAACTGACAACCGGCCACTGCCAACTATCTATTATGGTACAAACGCCATAATTCGACGTCAACAGAAAATATTAATACAACGCATAATGTTGTATGGATGCTAAACTCCTGTCCCGTCAGGAGTAACGGCGGCCCGCCGAAAAGTCTTGGAGTGTTTCGATGGAGGCAGGGCACACGCCGTGCAGACGCCAAAGTCCCGCCCAAGAAATCGTCCTCAAGGGGGAAATAGCTCCGCGTCGTGATGCAGGCGGAAACAAAAAGTGCTTGTCACATTCTTCGGATGCGGATGCTCTGCGTTCGGCGGATGCCCTTCATCGGTCTCTGGCTTATCTTGATGCCCGGCTTGGGAAGAGACGGTTCGGACAGCTTGCCTCTGCGCGTCCCGCCACGGACATGGAAGTCGCTTGCCTCCGAACTCGTCTCGAGGCCGAAGGCATCGCTTTCTCCTGGTGAGATCAGGGGAAAACAACGCTTCCATAGTCCTCCGACTTCGCGGAGAGATCGGTGACCGGGGTTTGCGGCAGTCTCTTGGTGATGATCTCGGCGGCGAGATTGGTCCAGGTGGGGCAGGCATCAAGGATCACGCTATCTGTGCTGACGACGATCGAAGAGAGTTGACGGTTCTCATCTGTCGGTTGACAGTTGGCGGAGGGCCGAGAACCGGGAACTGTCAACTGACGGCTCAATTCCGCGTCCGGGCTGATCGTCAGGCGGATTTCCCAGGGCCAGGAATGCTCACGGGCCAGGTTGCCCAGCAGGGTCTTGAGGCGGCCGCTGTTGGAGACCGGGCTGTCCAGCAGCCACAAGGCCCGTGCGACGCCGATCTCTGTGAGGAAATCCCCGATCAACTCGGCGGCAGGGATCGTCTCTTCGACCTTGCGGTAGGTGCCGTGGATGCTGGCCAGGTCGCGGAAGCAGCCGTCCCGGCCCCGGAAGATCAGACCGCCGCCCAGGGCCGCTTCGATCGTGATCAGCAGGTTGTAGCCGTCGATGGCGAGGTCCCGGCCACGCAGGGTCTCCACCGGCGTCCGGCGGGCAAGCCGGCCCTCCAACTGCTGATCCGAACAGGAGCCCCGCATCACCGCGATACGCTGTCGCTGCGTCAGCGAGAACCGGTCGCCCACGAGTTTCAGCGAGCTTTTGTCGGCGTAGCCCTTGGTCAGAAACAGGGAAAAATCCTCCACGGCCTGCCGGAGTCTGGGCAGCATGGCCGGGGTGAACAACTCCGCATCGTCGGGGTGCGGACCACGATGTTCTCTCGTGTCAGGCATTTGTTATTTACTATTTGCGATTTACTAATTACTATTTGCGACCTT